>DATBGP010000183.1:0-1585 GCA_036557925.1 Candidatus Limnocylindrales bacterium
GCCTGAGCATCCAGCAGGTCGTCGGGATCGGCGTCCCGGCGGCCGTCGTGATCGCCGCGACGATGGCCGCCGCGCTGAGCGTGGTCCTGCTCCTGTCGCGGGCGGCCCGGATCGACGCCCGTCTCGCCACCCTGCTCGCGGTCGGCGCGGCGGTGTGCGGCAACTCTGCTGTCGTCGCGACGTCGCCGGTGATCGGGGCGCGCCCGAAGGACACGGCCTACGCGGTCGCGACGGTGACCCTGTTCGGGACGATCGCGATCTTCGTGTACCCGCTCGTCGGCCACGCCCTCCACCTCGGCGATCCGGCCTTCGGCCTGTGGTCCGGCATCGCGATCAACGACACGAGCCAGGTCGTCGCCGCGAGCTCCGCGTATTCCGCGGGCGCCTTCGCGGTGGCGACGGTCGTGAAGCTCATCCGAAACGCCCTGATGGCGCCGCTCATCGTCGGGATCGCCTGGGTCTGGAGCCGGCGCATCGGCGAGGCCGGCGACACGCGGACCGGCGTCCGCCGGGCGATCCCGCTTTTCGTCCTCGGCTTCCTCGGGATGGCGGCCCTGACCAGCGTCGGCGTGATCGGCAGCGGGGCGGCGGCGACGTTCGAGGCGATCGCCCGGGCACTGATCCTCGTCGCGCTCGCCGCGGTGGGGCTGAGCGTCCGGCTGGACGACCTGCGCTCGATCGGGCCGCGGCCGCTGCTCGTGGGCCTGGGCGCGGCCCTGGTGATCGGGGTGGCGACGATCGTCGCGATCGAGACGCTCGGGCTGGCGAGCGGGCTCGCGGTCCAGTGACCGGGTGCCGATCGGTCTAGCGCGGCCCGCCGCCGAGGTGCGCGGTCTCGCGTGGCCCGGTCCCGAGCGGAACGCTCTCGACCGTGGCGGCGGTCGCGCTGCGCTGCCAGCCGATCCGGATCAGGGCGATCCCACCGCCGACCGAGGTCATCAGGAGGATCGAGACGTGGGCGATCAGGGCGAGGGCGAACGCCTGCTCGCTCGGGATCCCGATCGTCTGGCCGATCGCGACGGCGGCGAACTCGAACGTGCCGAGGTTCGACGGGCCGGCCGGCACGGCGCTCGCCAGGGCGATCCCGGAGGTCATCAGCGCGGCCTGGCCGATCGACAGCTGGAGCCCGATCGACTGGCCGATCGCCGCGAAGGCGAGGATCGAGGCCGACCAGGACACGGCCGAGCACAGCAGCGCCTCCACCAGCGTGCGCGGACGGCCGGCGACCGCGAGGCCGTCCTGGACGCGCCGACCCAGCTCGCGGATCCGCGGCCGGCGATCGACGATCGCGGCGAGACGATCGGCGCCGGGCAGGCGATGCGCCGCGATCCCGATCGCGAGGACGACGAGGAACAGGCCGGTCACGCCGATCCCGACGAGGACGGCGCTCGCGACGACGCCGCGGACGCTGAGGATCAGCAGCGAGGCCGAGGCGATCGACACGCAGACGACGAGGTCGACGATCCGCTCCACGACGACGGTGCCAAGGGCGGAGACGCGGCTGATCCCCTCGCGATCGCCGAGGTAGTGGCTCCGGACGAGCTCCCCCAGCCGGGCCGGGAGGATGTTGTTCATCAGGTAGCCG
>DATBGP010000184.1:0-4438 GCA_036557925.1 Candidatus Limnocylindrales bacterium
GTGCTGATCGACTTCCCCGCCCCGTCCGATCCGCGCCGGCCCGACGGCAAGCGGCTGACCCACGAGGACCTCTCGCAGCTGATCATCGAGCGCGAGCTGGGCGACCTGATCCGCGGCCTGCGACGGGCGCCCGGCGCGCAGCCCGAACGGGACGCCTTCGCCGACGGCGAGTCCATCGACCCGCGGTGGGTGTCGTTCCTCGTCAGCAAGCCGGCGCTCGCGGATCCGGAGATGCCGCAGTGGGTCCGCTGGCTCCAGCCGCTCCTGTCCGGCGTGTTCACGGTCGACAACCTCGACTACGTCCGGCGCGACGCCTGGATGACGGGCGTCGCGATCGACGTCGACGTGGAGCGGCTCCGGCGCTACGCGTTCGTGGGGGAACGGGGGCTGACGCTCTACGAGCCAGGCCTCGGGGCGCTCGAGCTGTTCCTCACCGCCCGCCGGTTCCTCTACCTGCAGGTGTACTTCCACCGGACGGTCCGGGCGATCGACCTCGACCTGGCCGAGGTGTTCGGGCCGTCGGTCCGGGCGATCTTCGGCGATGCGTCGCCGGCCGACGCGCTCGACGCCTACGCCGACCTCGACGAATACGCGCTGGTCCACCGGGCGGCGCGCTGGACCCGAGGCGAGGACGTGACCGCCTCGCCGCAACCGGGCGACGGATCGGTGACGCCGGCCGTCGCGGAGGCGTGGCGGGCGATCCTGCTCCGCCGGCCGCGCTGGCGCTCCGAGGCGGAGATCCGGCTGGAATACGAGGCAGGCGGCCTGCCCCGTGATGAAGTCGCGGCGCTCGGGCCTGCCGAACCGGGCCGGATCGTCATCGACCTCGCGACCGTGGACGCCCGGCCCGCCGATGCCACGGCGACCGACTCGCTGCTCGCCGTGGAGGGCCGCGACGGCTCCTCGCTGTCGCTCGCCCGCTCACTCGGGCGTCTGCCGGCCTACTCGACGATCGCCCGCCGCTATCGCCGCCAGCCGGACCGCACCTGAGGTCGGCGGCGGGCTGCGCTAGTCGCTGATCGCGGTTGCCGTCGCGGACGCCTTCGCGGCCTTGATCGCCTTCTCGATGGAGCGGGTCCTCAGCGCGACGTCGCCGCCCGGCAGGACCAGCAGCGGATCGATCCGGGCGATCTCGTGCTTCGGCAGCTTCATCCGCCTGACGATGTCGGCGCGGACTCCGAAGAGCTTCGTCTCGGCCGGGCTGAACAGCCCGTAGTGGACGTGGCAGCCGGACGCGTGCCCGGTCGCGCCCTCGTGGCCGATCAGCTGGCCGGCCTTGACCCGCTGCCCCGCGCGCACGGTCACGTCGCGGAAATGAGCGTACATCGAGCGGTAGCCGTTGCCGTCGTCGATCACGACGACGATCGGCAGCTGGCTCCAGAGGTGACCGCTGTCGAGGCGCCGGTAGTACGGACCGAGGTCGCCGACCCAGCCGATGAAGTCGTCGAACCGCCGTCCGGCCGCAAGGACGACGCCCTCGTGGGCCGCGACGACCGGCGCGCCACAGAACGAGGCCATGTCGACGCCGTCGTGGAAGAGCTTGCCCGCGTTGCTGAACTCGCCCCCGGGAATCGCCTTGAACGGCAGGCTGATCCGGCCCTTCGCGATCGGCCAGCGATATCCGGTGAGCCACTCCGCGGGGAGCGGGGCGCGCCGGGCGCTCGGGCCGTCGGCGTCGGTCGGGTGGGCGACCGCGAGGCGGGTGTCGACGGCGGGGCCGCCGGAACCGGACGAACCCGCCGAAGCCGACGACGCGGTCGAACCCGTGAAGCCCGTCGCCGGTGAAGCGGACGGCTGGCCGGCGGCCCCGGCGGTCCCACCGACGAGCGGCCGGAGGCCAGGCGCGGCCGGGCTCAGGGCAGCGCCGAGGAGCGGGATCGAGATCGCGATCGCGCCCGCCGCGACGGCCAGGACGACGAGCCGGCGCTTCCCGAGCCGCCCGCGCTCGCGCTCGGCGAGGGGCGTCAAAGGATGCGGCTGAAGCCAGGGCGCGGTGGCCTGCAGGGGCTTCCCCGGGCGGGCATGCGCAGGCCGTGTGTCAGGACGACGGGGCACGGCGGAGGTGTATCACTGCGCCGGGTTTCGGTGCAAGCACGTCGGGGTCGCCGGCGGCGCCGCGGGTCCTGACTCCGGACGCTCCCCGGGGAGATGGTGTTCGGGCCACGCCGGCCGCCGACGCGAGGCCTCGGTCCGTGTGATCTCCCAAGGGCATCGTGTTCGGGCCGAACCGGCCGCCGACACGAGTCTTCGGGCCGGTGATGTCCCAGGAAGATCGTTTTCGGACCGAAGGGCCCCGGCGCGTACGCCTTCGCGACCGGTTGATCCCTGGCAGAGATCAATCGCCCGGTCAGCGGCGTCCGATGCCGCCCCTCCGGTCGAGAACGATCCCCGGCGGGGATCAGTGGGCCTCGTGGCGGCACCTGCCGGGCGGTCATCGCTGGAAACGATCTCTGCAGGAGATCAGCCGCGTCGGCTGCGTCCGCGACCTTGGCACGCGACTGCGTTCGTCGCGCATGGGCGAGGCTGGCAAAGCGCCGGAGAGCAGCGGAGCGAGCGCACCTCGAGGTGCGTGAGCGAGCAGCGCAGCCGGCAACGCCCTCCAGCGTCGTCGGGGCGCGGCAGCAGGAAGTCCCGGCACGGAACAAGGAGGGCGCCCGGCTGGGGGGACGGCCGGGCGCCCATGGGGGACGTGCTACGCGGTGGCCTTCGCGGGCAGCCAGCCGGCATCCGGCTCGCCGAACTTCGAGAGGAGATAGTCGCGGGACGACTCGACGGCCTTCCGCGGCGCGTCGAGCGACGCAGCCAGCCGGAAGTCCCTCTTCAGGACCTGCCCGTCTACCAGGACCGTCTTCACGTTCGACACGTCGGCCGCACAGACGACGGCGCCGACCGGGTCGATGATCGGCGCGACGTTCACGGCCGAGCCGTCGATGATCACGACGTCGGCCTTCTTGCCCGGCGTCAGCGACCCCGTCCGGTCCGCGATGCCGGCGACCTGTGCGCCGCCGATCGTCGCCCACTCGAGGACCTGCCGGCAGGTGATGAGGTCGGGCGACGCCTGGAGCCCGTCGAGGTCGGCATCCCAGGACGCCTGGTGCTTCCGCCCGCGCTCCGTGCCGAAGATCGAGTGCATCTGGGTGAACTGGTCGGACGAGGCCGTCGTCGCCACGTCCGACGAGAGCCCGATCGGCACGCCGTACTGGGTGGCCGTCCAGCCCGGCGCCCAGCCGTGGCCCATCTGGACCTCGATCTGGGGCGCGAACGAGACGTTCCCGCCCGAGTCCCGGGCGAGCTCCCACTCCTCGTCGGTGAAGTGCGAGGCGTGGACGTAGGTCGTGTTCGGGCGGAGCAGGCCCATGTCGCGGAGCCCGGTGATCTGCATCTTCGTGTAGCCGAACCGGTCCATCGCGACGTGAACCGTGATATTCAGGCCGAGCTCGTCGGCCAGCTCCCAATCGTGCTTCACGACCTCCGGCTTGCAGAAGTTCGGGCCGCGCGTCGCCAGGGCCATCGTCACGAGCTGGTCGTCGGAGTTGAAGTACTGCTTCCGGATTCGCCGTGCGTCCGGCCCGTCGGAGGTCAACAGGCTGCCCGTGTAGTCGGGCCCGAACCACCAGTCCTGGAGTGACGTGTTGCCGAACCCGTAGGCGTAGACGGATCGGATCTTCGACTCCTGGAGGCCGCGGATGCCGGCGTCGGCGTGGTCCGGCGTGTTGATGATGTGCGACCAGTCGACGAGCGTCGTGATCCCCGCGTTGAGGCACTCGAGCGCGCCCCAGAGGTTCCCGGCGTAGACGTCGTCCGGTCGGTAGTGCGGGGCGAACTTGTCCAGGATCGAGCCGAAGTAGGTGATCAGCGCGTAGTCCGGCGCGCAGGTCCGGATCGACGTCTCCCAGGTGTGACGGTGGGTGTCGATGAAGCCGGGGATCACGATGTCGCCCGCGGCGTCGATCACCTCGGCGCCCTCGGCGGAGAGCCCGGGACGGACGTCGGCGATCCGGTCGCCGTCGATGAGGACGTCGGCGTCGGGCAGCTCGCCGATGGCAGGGTCCTGGGACAGGACGATGCCGTTCTTGATCAGGATCCGGTCGGCCATGGGTGCTCCTCCAATCCGTGTGCCAGGTAGCGTCCAGCTCTCGAAGGTGGTGCGGGCGACGCTGCGATCCGGTCGATCCCCTCCTCTGGTTCCTAGCCGACGGGCAGTCCGGTCCGTCGGGACCGGAGCTCCTCGGCGATGGCGGCGAAGTCCCGGTCGCCGCGACCGCCCGACGACGCGGCCCGGACGAGCTCGAGGTTGACGGCCGCCTGGGGCAGCGGCTGCCCGACGACGGCGGCGGTCTCGGTGATGAGGCGCAGGTCCTTCTCGGTCAGCGCGAGGGAGAACGCGACCGGCGCGTGCTCGGGATCGACGAACTGGGCCCGCTTGTAGCCGACGTAC
>DATBGP010000185.1:0-15840 GCA_036557925.1 Candidatus Limnocylindrales bacterium
GGCCGATCGGTCGAGGCGGCCTTCGAGGCCGGCGCGGCCCGACCCGAGCCGCCCGACGTCGAGGCGCCGGCGGGCCTCGGCGCCCGACGGACCGTCCCTCCGGCGGCGCGTCGGGTCGGCAGCCCGCTCGCGCCTTCCGCCACGCCGGGCGGCAGCTGGACGATCCGCCCCGCCGGCACGGGTGGCGCGGTCTCCGCCGCGAGCAGGCTGTTCGAGAGGCCGGTGGCCTTCCGCTCGCCGGTCGCGGTC
Source organism: Candidatus Limnocylindrales bacterium (assembly GCA_036557925.1). Classification (GTDB taxonomy): domain Bacteria; phylum Chloroflexota; class Limnocylindria; order Limnocylindrales; family CSP1-4; genus CF-46. The sequence continues at coordinate 250 of DATBGP010000185.1, forward strand.
CGGAGGTTGGCGAACGGCAGGACGACGGTCGTGTCGGGAAGGGCGTTCCGCTCCGCGCTCGGAACGGTCGCCCCGAATGCCTCGAGGACGGCGTCCTCGTACTCCTCGACGGCGTCCGTGGGCGCCCACCAGATGCGCGTGCGCTCGAGCCCCGTGAGGGCGTGGAGCCAGTGCCCGCCGCCGTGCGGCCGCCGATCGCCGAGGACCGTGTTCCGGATCGCCTCGACCCGCCCGCCGATCGAGCCCTCCGTGGAGCCGACGTAGAGTACCCGCGCGGACGGGATCCAGAACGCCGCCAGCCGGGCAGCCAGCGCCCGGCTCGTCGGTCGCCGGCCGTCCAGCTCGAGGGCCGGCACGTGCTCGAGCCACTTGCCGACCCGGGTCAGCTCGATCGGGGCGGACGAGCGCGGCTCGGGAAGCTCCACGACGAAGATGCCGCCGCGCCGCGCCCCGAGCGGGCGGCCCCAGACCACCGGGCCGTCGGCGAGGAGGCCCACCGACCGCAGGAGCTCGGCCGCGCCGGCGCCGGCGCCGAGCGTCACGCCGCGCCCCGGTCGGGCCCGATGATCTCGTAGACGTTGCCGTCCGGCCCCCGGTAATGGTTCCACGCGACGCCGGCGTCACGCTGGGCCTCGCCGATGAACTCGATCCCTGCCGCGACCATCGCCGCCCGGGCCGCGTCGAAATCGTCGACCTCGAGCCCGACCACGGGACCCTCGCCGAAGAAGTCGTGGTCGGCGTCCGAGGCGTCGTAGACGTGGATCGACGCGCCGTCGGCGGCCCGGAACCAGGCGGCGCCCGGCCGCTCCAGGACCGGCGCGAGGCCCAGGACGTCGCGGTACAGGCCGACCGTCGCGTCGAACGCGGCGGTGCGGACACCGAGGAAGCGGAGAGAACGGATCATCGGGACCTCGAGCAGGGGAACGGGGCGGGTCACAGGCGCGTGCACGGTATCGTCGCACCGACATGGCCCCACCCGTCACGCCGCGATCGCCCCAGGTGCGCCGGCCGGCCGACCCCGGCCGACCCGATGCCCCCCGCCGGCTGCTCGTCGTTGGCGTCGTCGTCGCAGCGCTGGCCGCCCTCGGCGTGGGCTGGGTCGGGGTCGCGGGCCAGCCCGTTGCCTCGCTGCCACCCGGGCTGGTCGCCGCGGCCTCCGGCGACATCCCGCCATCGGCGACGGCGACGGGCGCGGCAGCCGCCAGCGTCGGGCCGGCAGGCAGCCCATCGTCCCGCCCGACGGCGAGTCGCTCACCGGCCGTTGGGTCGTCGACCGCCCCTTCGCCTGCCGTCTCACCCGGCGCCTCGAGCCCGCCGCCGGCGAGCCCCCGGACCGCGCTGGAGTCCCGGCTCCAGTCGACGCTCGATCGGCTCCGGGCGAAGAACGCGATCCCCGGTGCCTCGGTGACGATCCTGTTCCCGGACGGGACGAGCTGGACCGGGGTCTCGGGCCTCGCCGAGGTCGCCACGAAGACGCCGGTCACGCCGGACACGGCCTTCGCCTTCGCGAGCATGAGCAAGACGTTCACCTCGGCCCTGATCCTCGAGCTCGCGGCCGAGGGCAAGCTGACCCTCGGCGCATCCGCGGCGTCGCTCCTGCCGCCGGGGCTGCCGATCACGGTGGACCGGCGGATCACGGTCGCGATGCTCCTCGATCACACGAGCGGCCTCGCCGACTACTTCCTGAACCCGAAGATCGACCGGGCGCTGCAACGGGCGCCGACGAAGGCGTGGACTCCGGCCGACGCCCTTCGCTACGTCGGGAAGCGCCTCTCGCCGCCCGGGAAGGCCTGGCATTACTCGAACACGAACTACCTCCTGCTCGGGCTGATCGCGGAGCGGCTGACCGGCAAGCCGATCGCGACGTCGATCCGGGAGCGCTTCCTCGACCCGCTCCATCTCGACGCGACGTGGTACCAGGCGGCCGAGCAGGCGCGGTCGAACCTCGCCGACGGCTACCGCGTGACGAGCACGAAGCCGACGGCCCGCCCGGCGGATCTCGACGACGGCAGCGGCATCGCCCCGTTCCGCTCGGTCGTCACGGCCGCCGGCGGGGCGGGCTCGGTCGCCGGCACGAGCGCCGACGTCGCCCGGTGGGCCCGTGCCCTGTACGGCGGCGACGTGCTCGGGCCGGTCGGGACGGGGCTGCTCCTGAGCGACTTCACGAAGACGACGAACTACGTGCCCGGGGTCTCCTACGGGTTCGGCGTCCAGGCCCTCTCGATCGACGGCCATCCGACCCTCGGCCACAGCGGCCGCCTGCTCGGCTTCCGGGGCGTCGTCCGCCACCTCCCGATCGAGGGCGTGACGATCGCGGTTCTCACCAACCAGAGCCGGACCGATCCGGCGGTCATCGCCCGGGCGCTGCTCCGCGTCGTGCTGCCGCCACCGGCGAAGCCGGCCCCGTCCGCGAAGCCCGCCCCGTCCACGAAGCCGGCCTCCTCGGCCTCGCCTGCGCCGGCCGGCTGAGCTTCGCCACCTCCCTGCAACGCGGCCGCCCCGGCCGCTGTTCCCTGCTCGGCCGCGGACGGGCGAGGCTGGCGACGAACCCGAACCGCAGCGGAGGCGAGCGTCATGCCGCAACGAGCCTGGTCGCCCAAGCGAGAACGCCAGTACGAGCACATCCGGGACGGCCTGCTCGACCGTGGATCGTCCGAGGACAAGGCGGAGGAGATCGCCGCGCGGACCGTGAACAAGGAGCGCGCCCGGGCCGGCGAGGCCCGGGAGACGAGCCGGACGTCCATCGACGACCTTTCCTCCGCCCGACGCGGCGGGCTGCGATCCCACACGGGCTCGAAGGGCCGGACGTACGACCAGCTCCGGAACGAGGCCCGCGACCGGGGCATCAAGGGCCGCTCGACGATGACGAAGGCCGAGCTCGAGCGCGCCGTCGACCGCTGAGTCGCGCACCGCCGACGCCGGACCGGGAACGCCGACGATGACGGCCTGGATCGGCACGTCAGGCTGGCAGTACGACGACTGGCGCGGCCGCCTCTACCCGGAGCGCCTGCCGCAGAAGGCCTGGCTGGAGGCCTATGCCGGCCGGTTCGCCACGGTCGAGTCGAACAACGCGTTCTACCGCCTGCCCGAGCGACGGACGTTCGCGGCCTGGGCCGAGCGCACCCCGGACGATTTCCGGATGACGGTCAAGGTCAGCCGCTACCTCACCCACATCAAGCGGCTGCGCGGTCCGGCCGAGCCGGTCGATCGGTTCGTGGGTCGCGTCCGGGGCCTCGGTCCGAAGCTCGGACCGGTCCTGCTCCAGCTCCCGCCGCAGCTGGCGCGCGACGCGGATCGCCTCGCCCGGACGCTGGACCGGTTCCCGCCGGACATCCGGGTCGCCGTCGAGTTCCGTCACGAGAGCTGGTTCGTCGACGAGATCCGGGACCTGCTCACGGAGCGTGGCGCCGCGCTCTGCCTCGCCGATCGACGCGGCCCGCTCGGTCCGATCTGGCGAACGGCCGGCTGGACGTACCTGCGGTTCCACCAGGGCCGCGCGACGCCCCGCCCGTCCTACGGCGACGCCGCGCTGGCTGCGTGGGCGGAGCGGCTGGCCGCGCTGTGGTCTCCGGACGAGGAGTGCTGGGTCTTCTTCAACAACGACCACCGGGCTGCGGCACCGCACGACGCTGCGCGCTTCGCCCGGCGCGTGGCGGCAGTCGGGTTGCGCCCCTCGCGGACGCCGTCGGTCCGCTCGATCCGGGTCCGGCGGGTCTGACCCGGAGCGGTCCGACGGGCCCGACCCGAACGCTCCGGCAGGACCAAGGGCGCCGGAATCCCGGTACCCACGGGTGATGCGCGCGGGCACCTCGCGGGGCGCAGACTCGGGCCCTGCTCCGGGGAAGCGGACATGTCCAACCAGGTCGAGATCTACACCGCCGGGGGGATCGCCGTCGGCGTCGTGGCGCGCGTGGGGCACCTGCGCGAGCTGCTCGAGACCGGCGGGAGCCTGAGCATCGACGACGCCGCCTGGCACCCGCTCGACGAATCGCCGTCGGGGGCCTCGCTCTCGCTCGACTTCGCGCTGGACGACATCCACGTCGCGACGGCCGAGGAGGCGACGGACCTGCCCGTCCACGCCCAGTGGCACGACATCACGCTCGACGTCGGGCCGTACCGGGTCGTGGGGCAGATGCCGACGATGCCGGGGTTCGATCCGGGTCGCGCGCTTGCCCGTCCCACCGGCGAGTTCATGCAGATCCGCGACGTGACGATCGGGCTCCTGGCGGAGGAGGAGACCGGCATCGAGCGGCCGATGGCGCTCGTGAATCGCTACGTCGTGGATCGGGTCGAGGCCGACCTGATGCTCGGCTTCTTCTTCCCCGGCGCCGTGATGATCTCGACGAAGCCGGAGGAGCCGGTCGTCGTCACCTCGACGCCCGCGCCGAGCACGTCGTCCGCGCCCGCCGGCCCGACACCGGCCGACGGAGCCGCCGACGCGGCGACCGCGCCGCCCGCGCCGACCGAGCCGCCCGCGCCGACCGAGACGGCCGATGCGACCGAGGCGCCCGTGCCGACCGGACAGGTTGCCGCCGCCTCCGACGGAACCTCGCCCCCCACGATCCCGCCGGCGGCCTGACGCCGCCCTCAACAGTCCGCAGCGCCGGCGCCCGACGTCCGCGGCCTGAAGCTCAGTGCATGCGTGGGACTGCTTCCGGGGGCGGTTGCCGCCGGCAATGCTCGACGCTCGCGCGAGCCGCCGGCCCATGGATCGGGTCGAAGCCTGCGGCCCATGCTTCCTGGGCACGGCGGCCACGCTCCGGGCCTCGTGACGTCCGATCAAGCACTCCGGCGCATGCGGGCGTGCGAAGGGCCGGGCGGAAACAAACGCCGACCGGGATGGTCCGCCCCGACCTGGCGGCTAGGCGCCCGAGGGGTACTGCACAGGCTTCCGGTGCGGGTGATGCGCCGGCCGGCCACCGCTGCGCGAGCCGCCGCCCCGCGGTCGCGCGTCCATCCCGCCGCGCAGCGGCCGGGCCCGGATGTGCCGGTCGGGCTCGAACCCCGGCTCGATCCGCCACGGGATCGACCGCCGGAGGAGCCGTTGGATGTCCTTCAGGAGATCCGCCTCGTCGACGCAGACGATGCTGATCGCCTCGCCGGTCGCGCCGGCCCGACCCGTCCGCCCGATCCGGTGGATGTAGTCCTGCGGGTTCCACGGCAGCTCGAAGTTCACGACGTGGGGCAGGTCCTCGATGTCGAGCCCGCGGGCGGCGACGTCGGTCGCCACGAGCACCCGGATCTCGCCGGTCTTGAACTCCTCGAGGGCTCGCGTCCGCTCGGGCTGCGAGCGGTCGCTGTGAATCGCGACGGCGTTCAGGCCCTGCCGGTCCAGCCACGTCGCGAGCCGCGTCGCCGCGATCTTCGTCCGGGTGAAGACGAGGACCTGGCGGAGGTCCTGGCGCCGGATCAGGTGGGCGAGCAGCTCCTCCTTGCGGTCGCGGTCGACCGGGTAGTAGACCTGCTCGACGGCCTCGGCCGCCGTGTTGCGCGGCGCGACCTCGACCTCGACCGGATCGCGGAGGATCGTCTTCGAGAGTCGCCGGATGTCGTCGGAGAACGTCGCCGAGAACATCAGGTTCTGACGACGGGCAGGCAGCAGGCCGATGATCCGCTGGATGTCCGGCAGGAAGCCCATGTCGAGCATCCGGTCGGCCTCATCGAGGACGAGGATCTCCACCTGGCCGAGATTGGCGACGCGCTGGCCCACGAGGTCGAGCAGGCGGCCCGGCGTGGCGACGAGGATCTCGACGCCGTCGCGGAGCGCCTTGATCTGGGGATCCATCGGCATCCCGCCGTAGACCACGGTCGAGCGGAGGGGCACGGTCCGGCCGTACGTCCGGACGCTCTCGTCCACCTGCATCGCCAGCTCGCGGGTCGGGACCAGGATCAGGACCCGGACCGGGTGGCGGGCCGGGGAGAACGAGGTGTTGGCGTGGGGCCGCAGGCGATCGAGGATCGGCAGCGTGAATGCGGCGGTCTTGCCGGTGCCGGTCTGGGCGGCGGCGAGCACGTCGCGGCCCTCGAGGACCAGGGGGATCGCCTTCGCCTGGACGGGCGTGGGCTGTTCGTAGCCCTCCTCGGCGACGGTGCGGAGGAGGTCGGCCGAGAGGCCGAGGGAATCGAAGGTCATCTGGCTCCTGGTGCCCGTCCCGGGCGTCGGGGGACGCCCGGGGTCGGGCCGTGTCATGGTCTCCCGCCTGCCTCCCTCGAACGCCGTCCAAACGGCGCGGTGCGGGCGCGGATCGCGCGGAGCATAGCCGATGCCGCCGTCCCCATGACGGAACCGGCCGGAATCGCTCCGCCGGAGCCCCCGCTCGGGCGACCCTGGCCCGACCTCTCGCGCGGCGGGACGCGCCCCCGGCGGAGCGTCCGGTCAACGGGTCCGGGGCAGCGAGTCACCGCCTGAGCGTGGGAACCCCTCCCTTCGGCGCGTTCGGCATGGTGCGATCGGGGGAAGCGTTCGTTTGACCCGGCTGTCATACTCCGGAACGGCCCCCAGGCTGCAACCCAACGACAGACAGGCATAACCGAAGACCGCCGCCCCCCCGGCAGGACCCTGTCGTCCATTCGGCTGACGCGCCGCTCGAACGTCGAGCCACCCCGTCCGCCTCGCCCAACGATCGGATGCTCACCCGATCGGCCCCCATCCCACGCGCCCTCGCCCTGCGACGCGCTTGTTCGCGCGCAGCCTGCCGACCTGCGGCTTGCACACCGTCGCCGTGCCCCTGCACGGTGTTCCGGGAGAGAGGAGGCAAGAGCGTTGCCGGTTTCCCCAAGTGGCGCCCAGAGGGCGTCTCGCCACCGATCGCTCCGATTGATCGCGATGGCCGCCCTGGCAGCGGCGTTCGCCATCGGCGGTCTCTCCGCCCAACCCCAGGTCGCCGCGGCGGCCGGCAAGAAAGTCGTCATCATCGTCGGGCCTGTCGGCTCGAGCACCGCGAACTACATCTCCAACGCGAAGGCGCTCGCCAGGCAGGCTCGCTCGTATGGCGCAACCGTCTACGAGGTCTACAGCCCGCACGCGACCTGGGCGAAGGTGAAGAGCGTCGCCCAGGGCGCCAACCTGCTGATCTACCTGGGCCACGGCAACGGCTGGCCCAGCCCGTACACGTACAGCAGGTACACGAAGAACGGGATGGGCCTGAACGCCAGCGACGGCAGCTCCGCCCACAAGTATTACGGCGAGTACTACATCGCCCGGGACATCAACCTGGCGCCGAACGCCGTCGTGATCCTCAACCGCCTCTGCTACGCCTCGGGCAACAACGAGTGGGGCGCCGGCAATCCGTCGAAGGCGACCGCGATCAAGCGGATCGACGGCTACGGAGCCGGCTTCCTGCGGACGGGCGCCCGGGCGGTCTTCGCCGAGGGCATCAACAGCGCCTCGTTCGTCCTGGCCGGCCTGTTCAAGTCGAACTCGACGATCAAGCAGATCTTCTGGGCCGATCCGGCCCACCGGACCCGCTACGCGTTCAGCTTCGCCTCGAGCCGGACCCCCGGAAAGTGGGCGATCTCGGATCCCTACGCGCCGAGCCGCTACTACAAGTCGGTGATCGGCGACCTCGGGATGACCGCGAAGACCTGGCGCGGCTGAGCCGCATCGGCAACGCCCCTCGAACCGGACGAGGGCATCCGCTTCGGCGGGTGCCCTCGTCGTCTGTCCGGGCCCGGTCTCTGTCCGGCGACGAGGCGATCCCGCGGCCGGGGCCGGGCGAGAATTAGGCCAGCGCGGCGCGAACGAGGGGGACGCGGAGCGAGCGCGGCGGGCGGCCGCTCTGCTCGATCTCCGCGACGGAGCGGGCGATCGCGAGACGCAGCGTCGTCGGCCGGCTGGTCGGGGCTGCGCAGAGCTTGATCGTGCGCATGGCGGTGGCTCCTGGCAGTCGCCCGGCTCGGTGCCGGGCATGCCCCGATCGTGGGGCATCGAGGTCCCGGAGCGGATCGTCGGGGATGGCCTCCCCCGGGCGACGTTCGATCGAGATCCCGATGGGGCAAAGGACGCAGGGCGAGCTCCGGCCGCCTGAAGGGATTGTCGTTCCGGCGCCGGACGGACGGAGGCCCCGGCCGGCTCCACCGCATCGTGAAGCCGCCGGGGCCATGGGACCTCGCCCGGTCCGGATCGGGTCCGCCGACCCGGCACGTCTACGCGAACGACGCGTCCGCGACGACCCCGAGCGCGGCCAGGACGAGGACGAGCAGCACCAGGAGCGCCGGGAAGGCGGCGAACTGGGGCTGCGCGACCGTGGACTGCGCGAACATCGGTTGTTGCCTCCTTTCGGGCCTTGGCTGGCGATCCGGCGATCGCTCGTGGGACCCACGCTAGGCCTCGATCCCCGTTGGGCCGACGGTCGGCCGTCCTCAACCGGCCCGAACGATCGGCCGTGCCGGGCGTGGACGGATGACGACCTTCCCGCGTTCGTCGAGCCGCATCGGACGTCCTGCGATTCGTGGGAAGGATCGCCGCGTTTCGGTGGGCCAGTTATGAAAAGCGAAAGCCAACCTTGACATTGTGAAACTATGAGTCCACAATGCGGCGCATCAAGCGCCCATCGAGGACTCCATGGCACACGACGTGATCTCCACTTGCCCGGTCTGCTCCGGCGAGCTGGCCGTGACCCGGCTCCGCTGCTCGTCCTGCGGCACCACGCTGGAAGGGGAGTTCTCCGTCGGCCGGTTCGCCCGCCTCAGCCGGGAGCAGACGGCGTTGCTCGAGAGCTTCCTCCGTTCGCGCGGCAACCTCCGCGACATCGAGCGGGAGATGGGCATCTCCTATCCCACCGTCCGCGCCCGCGTCGAGGCCCTCGTCCGGGCCCTGGGCTTCGGCCCGCGAGCCGATGAGGACGTGGTGGCCGAGGACGACCCCGCCACCGAATCCGCTACCGAACCCGCCAGCCGCGAGGAGATCCTCGAGCGGCTGGCCCGACGCGAGATCAGCGCCGAGGACGCCGCCACGGCGATCCGCGCGCTCGGGAGGACCCGCCGATGACCACCACCCGTGACGCCACCCTGCTCCTCGACCACCCGATCGGCCGGCGCGGCCGCGTCGCGATCCGCCTCGCCTCCGCGGAGGTCCGCCTCGTCGCCGAGGACGGTGACCGGGTCACCGTTCGCGCCGCCGGCGGGTCCCTGCCGGATCGAGTCGTCATCGAGCCGTCGGACGGCGCGGTGACCGTTCGCGAGCAGGACAGCCGCGGCCTGCCGGGTGATGGCGATCGCAAGACCGTCCGGATCGACATGACCGTCCCGACCGACGCCGACGTCACGGTGGACACGGCGAGCGGCGAGGTGTCCGCGGAGGGCCTCCACGGGGAGCAGCGCTACCGGACGGCGTCGGGCGAGATCCGGCTGTTGCGGGTGGCCGGGCGCATCGACGTGAACGCGGTCTCGGGCGACGCCAGGCTGGAGCTCGCCGGCGAAGCCGACCTCGGCATCCGGACCGTCTCCGGGGACGTGCGTGTCGAGGGCGGCAGCATCGGCACGACGAGGGTGAACACGACGAGCGGCGACATCCACCTGGACAGCCCGCTGACCGGCCGGACCGGCAACGCGATCGAGACGCTGAGCGGCGACGTGTCCGTCGTCGCCCGGGGCGGGATGCGCGTCGAGGCCCGGACCGTGTCCGGCGACATCTCGAGCGATCTCCCGAACCGGACCGAGGGCCGGATGGGCCGGCGGACACTGATCATCGGCGACGGCTCGGTCGAGCTCTCGTTCCGCTCCGTCTCCGGCGACCTGCGCATCCACGACGGGTCGCGACCCACCATCCCAGCGGTTCCCGCGTCGTCCTCGGCGCCGGCCGCGAAGCTGCCTCCGACTCCTCCGCTCCCGCCGCTGCCGGGAACGCCCGACCACGAGCCGGCTCTCTCCCGCGCCGGCGAGCCGGGTGGCCCGGCGGCGAGCGGGGAGCCGATCGATGACGAGCGGATGGCCGTCCTCCGCGCGCTCGAGCGCGGCGAGATCGACGTCGCCACGGCGATGGACCGGCTCGCGACCCTCGACCCGGGCGACCCCGAGGGGCCGACCGATGCCTGACGCGCTGGAGCGAGTCCTCGAGCTCGTCGCCGAGGGCCGGCTGACGGCGGCCGAGGCCGCCCCGATCCTCGACGCGCTCGGTGCCGCCAACGACGCGATCGCCGACGCCGAGGCGATCCTTTCGAACGCTCCGACGGACGCGCCCGGGACCCCCGGCTCGCCCCGGGCGATCCGGATCGAGGTGACCGACGAAGGCCGCCAGGTGGTGAACCTGCGGATCCCGGTCTCGCTCGGTCGGATGGCCCTGGACCGGGTGCCCGGCCTCTCGTCCGCGTCGGTCGAGAGCATCCGCCGGGCCCTGGCGGACGGCCGGACCGGAACGCTCCTCCGCGTCGACGACGACGGGGACGGCGTCCGGATCGCGATCGAATGACCTGACGAACGCCCTGGAAGGAGGCCCACCATGACGTACGACCACGAAGCCACCCGCATCCATCGCGAGGAGCTGGATCGCGAGATCGAGTCGCTCCGCGCGGAGCGGACGATGGCCGCCGACGCCGAGCCCCATCCCGGGCTCGTCGAGCGGGCGCGCCGTCGGACCGGCAACGCCCTGATCGCGGCCGGCCGCAGCCTCGCCGGCTCGGACTCGTCGCCCTTCGAGACGCACGCGCTCTGACGGCCCCTGGGCCCGGCGGCCATCCGGCCACCATGCTGGTCGCGCACGGATCGACCGCCTACCATCTGGCGATGACCACGACAGATCTCCTGCCGTTCACCGGCAACCCCGAGGCCGACCAGCTCCTCGTCGACGACCCGCTTGCCCTGCTCATCGGCTTCGCGCTCGACCAGCAGGTCACCCTTCAGAAGGCCTTCTCGGGGCCGCTGGAGCTGCAGAAGCGGATCGGCAGGCTGGACGCGAAACGGATCGCCGCGATGGACCCCGCCGAGCTCGACACCGTCTTCCGGACGCCGCCGGCGTTGCATCGCTTCCCGGGCAACATGGCGAAGCGGACGCAGGAGATGTGCGCCTACCTGGTCGAGCGATACGACGGCGATGCGGCCCGGATCTGGCGCGAGGCGAAGGACGGCGCCGACCTCCACGCCCGCCTGCTCGACATCCCCGGCTTCGGACCCATGAAGGCCGGGACGCTGGTCGCGATCCTGGGCAAGCGCCTCGGCGTGGCACCCGCCGGCTGGGAGGCCTACGTGCCGGACCACATGACGCTCGGCGACGTCGACTCGGCCGAGACGCTCCATGAGTACCAGGCGTGGAAGGGGGCCCGGAAGGCCGAGCAGCGAGCGGCCGCCGGCCGCTGAATCCCGGCCCCGCGGCGGGCCGATCTTCCGTCGTCCTCGCCCGGTTCGCTCCCATGCGATATCGTTGCGTCTGCAACGATCTTCGCGTGAGGACCATGAACGACGACATTCGGCGGGCGCTCAGCCGGGGCGGCACCATCGACATCACCACCACCGGTCGACGCAGCGGCCTGCCGCGGCGGATCGAGATCGTGTTCCACCGGATCGACGGTGGCATCTGGATCAGCGGCATGCCATCGCCGCGGAAGCGGGCCTGGATCGCCAACCTCGAGGCGGATTCGCACCTGACGTTCCACCTGAAGGGCCCGATCGCGGTCGCGGACCTGCCCGCGACCGCCCGCGTCGTCGACGATCCGGCGGAGCGTCGGCCGATCCTGGAGCGGGTCGCTCAGGCCTGGCGCCGCGACGACGTCGATCGGATGGTCGAGCAGAGCCCCCTCATCGAGGTCACGCTCGACGACGTCGCCTGACGCCTCGCGAATCGGACGGCCTCCGGCCCGTCGAGCCGTTGGCGGGTGGGCGCAGCCCGGGCGGCCGGCCGCCGGGCAGCCACGATGCGACGAACGTCCAGCCCGGGCGATGACGCTCGGCCGACGCGGTCGCCGCGACCGCCGGTGACGATCCGACCACGTTCGGTCTCGTCCTTCCCGGAGGCACCATGCGCACCCGACCCGCGGCGATCGCGACCATCGCCATCGCCATCGGCCTCGCCCTGACGGCGATCGGCATCGCCCGCCGGCTTCCCTACACGTTCGGCGGCACCGGCGACGCCTCACGCCTCGTGGCCGACGCCTGGGCCCACGGCACCGCAATCTCGCCCGCCCTCGTCGCCCTCGCCTTCCTCGGGCTACTGGCGGCGATCGCGATGCGGCCGACCCGGGGCGGTCGCCGGGCGGCCCTGTGGATGGTCGTCGTCGGGATCGCGGTCATCCTGAGCGGGCTCGCCGAGCCGGCCCAGCAGCAGGCGATCCTCCTCGGCACGATCGACGAGGTCACCGCGTTCGTCTGGGCCCTCCACGTGAGCCTGATCGCCCTCGTCCTCTCGGCCTGGGGCGAGACGCGCCGGACGGGCGACGTCATGCCGGTCTCGCGGGCGGACGTCCCGGCGTCCTCCGCGCGCCCGGTCGCATCGAAGGCGATCGCGGTCCCGGCCTGACGACCTCTCCGCTGCCCCGACGCCGGCCGGTCCCACCGGCCGGCGTCCCCGCGTCTAGAGCTGCTGGGCGTTGAAGGTGTCGCAGCTCCCCGGGTTGCCCGTCTCGTAGCCGTTCGTGAACCAGCGGACGCGCTGCTCCGAGGTGCCATGGGTGAAGCTGTCCGGATCGACGCCGCCACCGGACGCGGCCTGGATCCGGTCGTCGCCGACGGCCGCGGCGGCCGCGTCGGCCGCCGCGATGTCGTCCTGGGTCAGGGCCTGGAGGAAGCCGGTCGAGACGGCGTTCTCGGCCCAGACCCCGGCATAGCAGTCGGCCTGGAGCTCGGTCCGGACGGATCTCCCGGTCGACCCTTCCTCGCCGCTGCCGGAGCCGAGGTCGCCGACGAGGTCCTGGACGTGGTGCCCGTATTCGTGCGCCAGCACGTAGGCACGGGCGAACGGGGCGTCCTTCGCGCCGAACCGGTCCTGGAGCTCCTGGAAGAAGTCGAGGTCCAGATAGACGTTCTTGTCGACGGGGCAGTAGAACGGCCCGGTCGAGGACGTCGCCTCCCCGCAGCCGGTCGAGACGCCACCGGTGAAGAGGACCGTCTCGGCATGCTGATAGCCCTGGACCTGGGTCCCCCAGAAGGTCTCGATGCTGTTCACGTAGCCGACGATCTGGCAGTCCTCACGGGTGTTGCCCGCCGTCCCGCTCGTGCACTCGGCCAGGGCGGAGGAGTTCGGGCCGTTGATGTCGGGCGCGCTGCCACTGCCGCCGGTGCTGATCAGGTCGCCCGGGTTGCCGCCGAGCAGGACGTACAGCAGGGCGATGACGAGCCCGAGCCCGCCGCCGCCGATCGCGAGCCCGCCGCCGCGACCCATCGAGCGGCCGCGAACGTCGGTGACCGCGCTGGGATCGAAGCGGGCGTTGGGGTTGAAGGTCATCGGGTGCTCCCTCCGGTGGCGCGGACCGCCGGAGTGTCCCGCATCCGGCCCGGGTTGTCCCTACGCCAGCCGTCTCCGGATGCTGCAAATGCCTTGCGGCGGGGCGCCTCGGAGGCCCCGAAACGGCGGACATGACAGGTTCTGACAGGTACGTCTGGCATCGTTGGCACTGACGAACGACGTGGTCCAGCGATCGACTAGGACGAGGTGCGTGATGTTTCCTTCCCTCCCGCTGATGAGCGCGATCCAGGCGGATCGCGAGCGAGATCTGGAGCGAACGAGCCGCGAGCACCGGCTGCTGGAGACGGACCGCATGGACGCGGACCGGCCGGCGTCGAGCGCGTCCGTGGCGACGATCCGACCGGCTCGGCCGGCGGCCCGGAGCGAGCGCTCGAACGGCCCCGCCTGCGAGGCGGTCTAGCTCGCGACGAGGCTCGGAGGATGCACGACGGAAGCGGCGCCCGGCGGATCGACCGGCGCCGCTTCCACCTGCTCGTAGCGGGCGGCGAGCTGGCGGGCTTCCGCGGCGATCCGCTCCCGGAGTTGGGTGGGCTCGACCAGCTCGCAGCCCGGCCCCACGGCGAGGATCTGGGTCGTGACCTCGTTGGGCCAGTCCAGCTTCACCCGGAGCCGGATCCAGCCGTCCGGGTCCGCGTCGTCGAGCCGCTCGATCGTGTCGTACGGCCGCTCGCCGATCACGCCGCGGAGCCGGTCCAGCCGGTCGCGGGCGACTCGCAGGACGACCTCGACGCGGGGCGTGTCGCGCTCGTAGGCCGCGCTCGATTCGGTCCAGAACGCGGCGAGATCGAAGCGCTCCGGGCGTTCGAAGATCTCCTCGAGCGTGGTCACCCGGCTGACCCGCGAGACGCGGTACGTGCGTGGCTGGCCGTCGGCCTGGGCGACGAGATACCAGACCCCGGCCTTCAGGACGAGCCCGAGTGGTTCGAGGACCCGATCGACGGTCTTGTCGCCGCGGTGGTAGCCGATCTGCACGCGACGGCACTCCCAGACCGCTTCGGACAGCTCGCCGAGGAACGGCACCGCTTCGCCCGCGTGGTACCAGGCGCCGGCGTCGAGGTGGAACCGCTCGACGAGCCGTGACGCCCGGCCGCGCATCTCGGTGGGGAGGGCCGCAAGGACCTTCAGGCGGGCCGCCGCGACGACCGTCCCGAGCCCGAGCTCCGCGGCCGGACCGGGCAGACCGGCGAGGAAGAGGGCTTCGGCCTCGTCGGCTGTCATGCCGGTGAGGCGGGTCCGATAGCCATCCACGAGCCGGATGCCGCCGTGCGGCCCGCGATCGGCGTAGATGGGGACGCCCGAGGCGCTCAGCGCGTCGACGTCGCGGTGGATGGTCCGGACCGAGACCTCCAGCTCACGCGCCAGCTCGGCGGCGGTCTGGCCGCCGCGCGACTGGAGCAGGAGCAGAAGCGAGACGAGCCGCGACGCACGCATCGTCCCGGAGCGTACCAGATACCTGACAGGAAGTGTCACGCATCGCGGGATTCAGAGATGCGGGCTCATCCGCCGCAGGTCCGCCTCGCTGTTCACGTGGGCGTAGAGCAGGTCGTAGGGGTCGTCCGAGGGCGGCAGCTCGAAGCAGAGGAAGCCGATCTCGCGGGTGACGAGCTTCCGGAACCGCCAGGTCGGGTCGTCGTACTTGCCGTGCTTCGCGATCCTCGCCGAGGAGAGCACGGTGAACTGGCTGCCGTCGCGGAGCGCGAAGGCCCAGTTCCAGGGCAGACCCCGGATGTAGATGTCCGCGGAGGTCATCCCGATGACGATGGTGCCGCCGATGGCCGACTCGGGGTGGGCGGTCCGGAGCGAGGCGACGAGCTCCTCCGCGACGTACTGGCGACGGGTCGCGTCCCAGGCGCGGGGATCGAGCGGGATCGGATCACCGATCTGGACCTCGAGCCCGTACTCGGATCGATAGTCGGACGAGTAGCGATCGAGGTCGCGTGGGCGGAAGTCACCGATCGGGACGATCAGGACCGCGGGGTGCATGGCCGGCGGCAGGACGCGTGGCGGAGGCTGATGGAGGCGCGCGCTGATCGTGGAGACGGCGATCACGCCCCAGACACCGAGGAGAAGCAACCAGGAGAGACGCTCGGTCCAGCGGCGGGAACCAGGGGCGACGTTCGGTGGCGAGTCGCTACTCCTCAGCAGGAAGCGCTGCATGGGCGGGCCCTCGTTCCTCGACCCGCCGATCCCGGGCCGAC
>DATBGP010000186.1:0-4165 GCA_036557925.1 Candidatus Limnocylindrales bacterium
TCCAGCCGGAGTCCCGTGGATTCGGCGACGGCGGTCGCGAGCCCGGCGGTCAGTCCGGGCGGCTCGAGAGCCACGAGCAGGGTCTCCGCCCGGCGGGCGAGCGCGGCGAGGCGGCGCAGCCGGTCGGCGACCTTCGCGGACGTCGTGCCGGCGGCCGGTCTCGGGGGGAGATCGATCACGAGGACGTCGACCGAGCGGGCGGCGAGGAGCATCCCGGCGATCGAGAGCCCTTCGTCCAGCGTCTCCGGCGTCAGCACGACGAGCCAGTCCAGCCGGACGCCGCGCGCGACCGCCTCGACCGGGTCGAGCGCCCGGGCGAGATCCAGCCAGGCGACGATCGCACCGTCCGCCTGCGCCTCCGCGACGAGGCGGAGGGCGAGCGTCGTGGCGCCGGACGACGGCGAACCCTTCAGGGCCACGCTGGCGGTCCGCGGCAGGCCCAGACCACCCGGCCCGACGATCGCGTCGAGCTCCGGGAACCCGGTCCGGACGACCCGCTCGACGCCAGTTCGCGGCTCGCCCGCGGGAGCAGGAGCGAGCTCGGATGGGTCGTCGGGCAGGTCGGCCGGGAGCGGCGCCGTGGCCAGCGCCCCGATCACCCTGGGAGCTGCAGCCCCCCACCGCGTCTGGAGAGACGCCAGAGCCGCCGAGACGTCCGGGGAAAGGCTGGCCATCGGACGGCCAGTATCGAACATCCGTTCGATATCGTCAACTTCACGAATTGGCGCTCAAGCTGATCCTTCGGCTTCCAGCACGCCGGCAGGCATCGACCAAGCAACTGCCATCTCGATCGCCCACAAGCACGTTCCCTCTACGACGGCAGCCTACGCCAGCGCCGTGTCCGGCTCGATCAGCGCGATCGATCCAGCCCTGGAGAGCGGAGGTGTCGCTGCGGATCGAATGGTGTGAGTGATGACGTACACAGGAACTTTTCCGCGAGGCTGTCCGGCAATGCCGAGCCCCGACCTGAACCCATGCTCTGGCGTGGCAAGCGGAATCCACAGAGTGATTCTCGACTTCGAGACGGGCGAATTTCTCTTCGCCCGCACCACAGGAAAATAGGGCCACGCTCCGCTCGTACATCGCAGCCGACGGCCTTCGATTGCCCGCCGCGGAACGCCGCCGCCGCTAGAGGGAAAGCCACGATATGAGGTTCCTCAGAGGGACGAGAAGGATCTCGTCCTCAGCTGTCGGGCTTGTAAACCAAACTCCTGAGTTGAAGCGCATCGCGTAGTCCACCCGCCGAATGCTGTTCCTCATGGGAGCGCGACGGCCACCAGCCCCGCGGCGATGCCTGCGAGGCCCAGCCACTGGTTCGGCCGGAGGCGCTCGCCCCAGAACAACACGGCGACGACCACGCTGACGACCGGCCCGAAGGAGCTCGCGAGACCGACGATCCAGGTCGGCGCGAGCTCGAGGCCGATCGCGAAGGCGACGAACCCGCCGATGTCGAGCAGGCCGCCCAGGACGGCGACGCCGATCGCGGTCCGGCGCGCCACGGGCGGCCGATCCGTGGCCGGCTGGAGCAGCGGGGCGGCGGCTCGCGGCCGGGTCGACAGGACCACCGCCATGATCAGCCAGATCGTCCCGGCGTTCGCCAGCCGTGACGTGAGGAGGACGGGCAACCAGCCCGCGCTCCGGATCGGGCCCGCGAGGCCGATCGTCAGGATCGCGAAGCAGGCCACCGCGATCAGCGAGAAGAAGACGCCCCGCCCGACGATCCGCGTCCCGCGCCAGCCGCCGTCCGAGATCAGGCCGGTGAGGATGACGCCGGCCGTCGCGACCGCGGCGCCGATCGCCTGCAGGGGCGCCAGCGTCTCGCCACGGATCAGGACGGCGAGCACGACCGTCAGCCCGCCGTACGCGCCGACGACCGGGGCAACGACCGACACCGGCCCGATCCGCAACGCCGTGAAGAACGAGAGGTACGCGCCGGCGGCGATGACGCCGTTCACGAGCGCGGCGATCGTGTCCTCGGGCTTCGTCGGGAACCCGGACGTGCCGCGGGCACACAGGATGACGACGGCCACCAGGCTCGTCAGCTGCACGATCGCGGCGACCCGGAGGCTCCCGAGGCGTCGGCCGCTGAACGCGGCGGTCACGTCCGTGGAGCCCCAGCAGAAGGCGGCGACGAGCCCCAGGACGAGTCCGATCGACATCCGCCGGAGGGTACCGGGCGGTCGGAGCGGCCGAGGGCCCGTGCTACACTTCGGGACCCGTCGGCCGCCGCCGCATGTCGGTGCGCGTCGCCCGTCCGGCCGTGGGGATGTAGCTCAGCTGGGAGAGCACCGCGTTCGCATCGCGGGGGTCAGGGGTTCGAGTCCCCTCATCTCCACCACCTCCCCCGGACCCGGCCGGAACGCCCGTTCCCGTCAACTGTCACGCATTCACAACGTCGTGACCGGTGCGCCTGGCGCGCTCGATGCACGCCCGAGAGACGATCCCAACCGTGGTCGCCGCGGATCTTGGGCTGCTCGTCCTCCGGCTCGCCGTCGGGCTGACGTTCGCGGCACACGGCGCCCAGAAGGCATTTGGCTGGTGGAACGGCCCGGGCTGGCTGGGCTGGCAGAACGCGATCGGGCGGATGGGCTTCCGACCCGTCGAGCTGTTCGCCGTCCTCTCGGTCGGCGCCGAGCTGATCGGCGGGCTGCTGCTCGCCCTCGGGCTGGCGACGCCGCTCGCTGCGGCGGTCCTCGTCGCCCAATCGACCGTGATCGTCCTGAAGGCCCACGCGCCGAAGGGCTTCTGGAACCGCGACGGCGGCCTCGAGTACCCGCTCGTGCTGGGTCTCGCCGCGCTGGCGGTGGGGCTGACCGGAGCCGGAGCGCTCAGCCTCGACGCGGTGGCCTCCACGTCGACGACGGACTCTGTCCGGATCGTCCTGATGATCGCCGGCATCGCGGCGGGCCTCCTCGCGGCGGCGCTCCCGAGCGCGACCGCCTCGTCCGATCGCCCGGGGCCGGCCGCCCCTTCCCGCTGAGCGGCGGCACAATCCGTGGGTGACCAGCGCGCGAGAGCAACCAGCCGCACCCGGTCCGGGGCGCCCTGACGGGGACTCCCGCCGGATCGTCCTCGTCGGGATGATGGGCTCGGGCAAGTCGACCGTGGCGCGGGCTCTCGCGAAGGAGCTCGGCTGGCCGCTGATCGACAACGACGCCCAGATCGCCGCGTCGACTGGCCAGGCCGCGCCGCGGCTCTTCCACGACGCCGGCGAGACCGCTCTGCACGACGCCGAACGGGCGGCGTTCCTCGAGGCCGTCGATGCCCCGACGCCGTCGATCGTCACGGCCGCGGGCTTCGTCGTCGACGAGGCCGACCTGCGCGACCGGCTCGCGAAGGCCGGGCTCGTCGTGTGGCTGCGGGCCCGGCCGGAGACGCTTCGACGGCGGATCGCGGGCGGCGGGGGCCGGCGGTCCGACGCCGTCGACGTCGACTGGCTCCTGGCGAACGCCGAGCGGCGGGCACCGCTCTATGCGTCAGTCGCGGACACGATCGTGGACGTCGACGAGCGTCCGGTCGACGACATCGTGCGGGCGGTCATCGATGTGCTCGACCAACCGGGCAGCGCCTGACGAGGCGTGGCCGGCTGATCGGGCCTAGCCGGCTGACGCCTCGGCGGACGGCGTCTCCTCGCGTTCGGCCGAAGCCTTACCCAGGGCGCCGTGCAGCTCCAGCGAGTGGCTGCGCAGCCAGCGGCGCCACACGAGATGGTCCGGTCGGCGCGACGCGACCAGGGCCCAGAACCGCGGTCCGTGACCGAACACGCGGAGATGGGCGAGCTCGTGGACGACGACCGTCTCAAGGGCCTCGGGCGGCGCGATGACGAGTCTCCAGCTGAACATCAGCCGTCCCTGCCGGGAGGCGCTGCCCCAGCGACTTCGCGGGTCGCGAACGGCGATCGCCGCGGGCCGGACGTCGAGGGCCGCCGCGTGATCCGCGACGGTCGCATCGATCGCGATCCGGGCCTGCTCCCGCAGCCATCGCTCGAGGATCTGGGCCACCCGCGTGCGATCGCGGCCGGTGAGAACAACACGCAGCTCGAACCCTTCCGGCGTCACGACCCGGGCGACCGAGGAGCGGCCGGCACGGCCCGAACCGGGGTCGGCGATTCCCGCGGCGGACGGTGCGATCCGCAGGCGATGGAGCTCGCCGCGGAAGCGGAGCG
>DATBGP010000187.1:0-10099 GCA_036557925.1 Candidatus Limnocylindrales bacterium
GGGCTCTGGAGGAGGTGGAGGTCCACGCAGGTCGGGACGTCCTGGGCCCTGGTGGCGAACCGGACCAGCGAGACCGTGGTGTCGCCGACCACGAGATCCGACGAGGTCTGGTCGACGCGCGCCGCGATCCGGTCGAGGGCCGCGGCGAACCGGTTGCGCGTTGCGGCGTCCTCGAGGATCGAGGCCGAGAAGTCGAAGACCTGGACGACGTCCGAGTTGTCGGGGCCCTGGGCAGCGACGGGGGCGACACCCAGGGCGCCGATCACGACCATCGCCGCCGCGAAGGCGGCGATCGCCGGGCCGGGCATGCGCGAACCGAGGCGCCTCTTCACGACGTGTTCGGTACCTCCGCGCGCTCCGCATCGATGGACGGCATCGATGTGACGCCGACAATCCCGAACGGGACCGTCGGCGTCAAGGGGTCCGAATTCTCACCCGAGTACCGGGATCGTGCAGCGCGGGCGGTTGGGGCCCTTCGACCCCGGTGGGATCAGCGCAGCGGCGGCATCCTCCAGTGGTGGTTGCGGCCCGGCAGTGCCGCACGCTTCGCGTCCGCGGAGGCGGGGGTGCCGGCGGCGGATCGAGCCGCAGCGGCCGAGGCGGCCGCCGCGGACGCGGTCTCGGTCGGCAGGAACGTCGGCGGGACGCGGACGTGGGTGGCCTGCTCGAAGTCGTAGGCGAACCCGATCAGATCGGGCTCCGACCAGCGGCCGCCGATGAACGAGATCCCGACGGGCAGGTGGCCGACGAACGCCGCCGGGACCGTGATCGAGCCGTAGCCGGAGACGGCCGACGCCGTCGACGACCCGATGAACAGCGAGAAGTCGCCGTCGAGGTCGCCCTTCGTCGGGTCGGAGCTCGTGACCCACGCCGGGCCGTTCGTGAGGGCGATGATCGCATCGAGATCGTTCGACGCCATCACCTGGTTGATCGAGGCCTGGACCGGCGGCGTCGTCGCGGCCCGGAGGGCGGCGCAGGCGCTGTCGCGCCCGTTCGTCGCCTGGGCGCCCTCGAAGACCGCGTTGTTCCACGGGCCCTCGAGGTTCGGGTGGGCGACGTTGAAGGCGATCAGCTGCTGCAACGTCTTCGGGAAGCGCGGCCGGGTGTACGTCCGCAGGTACTTCGCGATGTCCGTCTTGAACTCGCAGGAGAGCGCCGGACCCTCGTTCGTGAAGGTGGCCGAGATGTCGATGTTCGTCGGATCCACGACCGTGGCGCCCTGCGCCTGGAGCGTGGCGATGACGTCGGCCAGGATCGGTTCGGCGGTGGCCTTCGTCGAGTCGTTGTAGGTGTCCTGGCGCCAGACGCCGATCCGGGCGCCCTCGAGCGCGTGCTTGTCGAGGAACTGCCGGTAGTTGCGGAAGGCGTGACCGGCCTGGGCGGCGGTGGCCGGATCCTTCGGGTCGATGCCGGTCAGGACGCCGAGCAGGACGGCCGCGTCCGTGACGTTCCGGGCCATCGGGCCGGCCGTGTCCTGGTCGGCGGAGATCGGCACGACGCCAGCGCGGCTCAGCAGCCCGAGCGTGGGCTTGATCCCGACGAGGCCGTTCGCGCCGGACGGGCAGACGATCGAGCCGTCGGTCTCGGTGCCGACCCCGACCGTGGCGAGGTCGGCGGAGACCGCGACGCCGGAGCCGGAGCTGGAGCCGCACGGGTTGCGATCCAGGACGTAGGCCAGGTTCGTCTGGCCGCCGATCCCGCTCCAGCCGCTGGAGGACGGGGCCGACCGGAAGTTCGCCCATTCGCTGAGGTTGGCCTTGGCGATGACGATCGCGCCGGCGGCGCGCAGCCGCTTGACGATGAAGGAATCGCCGGGCTGGCTGCCCTTCAGGGCGAACGAGCCGGCGGTCGTCGGCATGTCGCGGGTGTCGATGTTGTCCTTGACGATCACCGGGATGCCGAGGAGCGGCAGGCGGATGCCGAACCGGCGCGCCCGATCGGCGAGTCGCGCCTGGGCAAGCGCCGTCGGCGCGACCTTGATGACGGCGTGCAGCTTCGGGTTCAGGCGCCTGATCCGGTCCAGGTAGAACTGGGTCAGCTGCGCCGAGGTCAGCCGATGCCGGTTCATCAGCGACTGGAGCTGGGGGATCGTCGTCCGGTCGACGTCGATGCCACGGACGGTCGTCTTCGTGGGATCGAAGCCGCCGTGTCTCGCGAGGGCTGCGGGGGCGGCGGCCCCGAACGCGCCGAGCGCGAGGGCGACCAGGGCGAGGAGAACGAGGGAGCGTCGGGCAAGGCTCCTCATCACACGGACCTCCACGGGATGGGGTGGGGCTGACGTGGATCGGGCGCGGCTGGGGGTTACGTCTATGGAACCCCCGCTGTCAAGGCTCGCGGTCACGGTAGTCTGGTCCGATCGTCTCGGTTCGCGCGTCCGCACAGGGGTCGATCGCATGCCCAGCCAGGCCGCCCGGGAGGCGATGCTCGCCTCCGTCGCTCCGTTCCTGACGTTCTTCAACAGCCCGATCGCCGGCGCCCTCGCCCGGCCGGGGGTCTCGAATTTCGCCTTCGGCAACCCGAACGAGATGCCGTTGCCCGGCTACGTCGCGGCGCTCCACCAGCACCTGGACCCGCAGAGCCCGGACTGGTTCGCCTACAAGATGTCGGAGCCGAAGTCCCAGGCGGCGGTCGCGCGGACGCTCACCCGACGCACCGACCTCGAGTGGGACCCGGCCGACATCGCGATGACGAACGGCGGCTTCGCCGCGATCGCGGTCGCGCTCCAGACGGTCGTGGAGCCGGGCGACGAGGTCATCTTCCTCTCGCCACCCTGGTTCTTCTACGAGCTGCTGATCCTCGCCGCCGACGGGATCCCCGTCCGGGTGCCCCTCGCGCCGCCGTCATTCGATCTCGACCTGCCCGCGATCGACGCGGCGATCACCCCGCGGACCCGGGCGATCATCGCGAACACGCCGCACAACCCCAGCGGCCGGATCTTCGGGCCGGCGGACCTGCAGGCGCTGGCGGACGTCCTCCGGGCCGCATCGAGCCGGATCGGCCATCCGATCTTCCTCGTCTCCGACGAGCCCTACAACCGGATCGTCTTCGACGGCCGGTCGTTCCACAGCCCGTCCGAGTCGTACCCGCACACGCTCGTGACGTACTCGTACGGGAAGACGTTGCTGGCGCCCGGCATGCGGATCGGCTACCTGGCGGTGCCGCCGACGATGCCTGATCGCGAGGCCTTCCGGAACCAGGTCCTGCTCGCCCAGGTCGCGGCGGGCTACGCGTTCCCGAACGCCGACCTGCAGCACGCGATCGAGGACCTCGAGGAGCTCTCGATCGACGTCGGAGCGCTCGAGCGCCGCCGCGACCGGATGGCGGCGATCCTCGACGAGCTGGGCTACGAGCACACGCTGCCCGAGGGGACGTTCTACATCCTCGCCCGCTCGCCGATCGGGGACGACCAGCGCTTCGCGGAGATCCTCGCCGAGGAGGGCGCCGTGGTGCTGCCGGGCGCGGTCGTCGAGGTCCCGGGCTGGTTCCGGATCTCGCTCACGGCGTCGGACGAGATGGTCGAGTCGAGCCGGGTCGCGTTCGCGCGAGCGCGAGAGCGCGCATTCTCTGGCGAGCGGGAGGCCGCGCCCGCCTGATCCGTGCCTGGGTGCGGCCTCGGTGGGCCGCGACGTTCGGGCGCGACCGTCGAGCTCCCGTCAGCGGCCCCCGTGGTCGCGGTCGCGATCCCGGCGGAGCCAGCCGAGCGCGCCGCCGGACGCCGTCTGCGCCGGCTCGGTCGCGAGGTCCTCGGCCGGTGGCTTCCAGGTCCCGGCGGCGACCGGCGTGGCCGTCGCAGCCGGACCGCCCGACGCGTCGAGGTTGCCCTCGCCGCTCGACGGGGCGGCCGAGACCGTCGGGGTCGAGACGGGCGATGCGGGCGCTGCCGTCGCGGCCGCCGGTTCGGCGACCGCTGCCGTGGGAGCGGTCCCGATCGCCGCCGAGGCGACGCCCGGGTCCGAGGCCTGCGCCACGTCGGCCGCCTTGGTCGATTCGTTCCACGCGGCCCACGCCTGGGCGAGCTTCGTCGGCGGCTTGCCAGACTCCATCACGCCGATCAACGAGGTCGACGCGATGGCCGTCGCCGTCGCAGCCGGGACGCCGGCATCGGATCCTTCCGAGGCGGGCCCACCCGCAACCGGAGCGTCCGGCGCGGCCCCGCCATCGCCCGCTCCGCCGCCGCCCGAGTCCGAGTCCGAGTCCGGGCCGGAGCTCGCCGTCGCGATCGTCTTCGCCTCGGCGCTCTCGGCCGCCTCCGTCACGCCGCGCCCGATCCGATCGAGGTCCGGGAACACGGGCCGGCGTCCGGCCTGCTGGGCGATCGTGACCGGATCGTCGTCGCCCTCCAGGCGCTGGAAGTAGGCGTCGACATCGGAGCGGTAGACGGTGATCGCCGCCTCCACCCGCTCGATCTCCCGATCGATCTTCGTCCCGTGCTCGGCGAGGCTGGTCTCGAGGTCCGTCTCCAGTGCGCTGGTCCGGCGGGCCCGCTCCTCGTCGATGCGCTTCTGCTCGTCGGCGACCCAGGCCTCGATCCCCTTGCGATCCTCCTCGGCGAGCTCCTTGATCCGGCCCGCCTCGGCCTCGCGCCGGGCGTTGATCGACGCCAGGTGGGCCTCGCGTCGGCGATCGGTGTCCTCGGTGAGGCGTCCGCGCTCGGCCGTGGCCGCGTCCTTCATCGCCTTCGCGAGGTTGGCGAGGAAGAAGCTGCCGTCGTCCGCCGAAGTCGGCTCGTCAGCTCCACCGTCCGGCGACTCCGCCCCCGGCGAATCCGCCGCGCCGGCCGCCGCCCCGGTCGGCGGCTCTCCGTCCGGCGGCTCCGCGTCTGGCTTGAACGTCGGCTCGGGGATGATCCCGTTCGTCTGCCACGGTGACGCCGCGTCCCCCGACGCGCCGCTCGAAGCCGCCGCCTCGACGATCGGCGCCGGTTCGACGGGGTTGATCTGGGACGTCTCCTCGACCATCGGACACCTCGCATCTCCGCCGTCGACCGGGGGCCAATCGCGGGGGAACGCGGATCGTGACGGAGGTCGCGATCGTACGCCGCTCCGAGCACGCTCGGCAACGAGGAATCCACGCCCCGACGGCGACCGCCCGGACGTCGCTCGAAGCGGGTGGGGCCGGCGCGCACCGGACCCCGGATCTAGGGCGTCAGGCGGTAGAGCCGCAGCGTGTCGAGCTCCGGTTCGTCCAGCCGGTCCAGCCGGCCGAAGCCGGCCGCCTCGGCGTAGTCGCGGAAGGTGCCCTCGCGCATCACGGTGCCGGTCCCGGCGGAGTCCGGCTCGGTCATCGCCGCGGGCAGGCAGGTGAACACGCTGTACCCGTAGTAGAGCCGCTCCAGCTCGCTCCCCGGGGCGGTGAAGGCCTCCTCGGCCTTTTCGTCGAAGATCAATGCGACGCCGCCCGGCGCAAGCATCGACCGGATCGCCGAGAGAACGGCGACCGGGTGGCTCAGGTCGTGGATCGCCTCGACGACGACCGCCAGGTCGTATCGGCCGGCCGCCGCGGGGTCCGCGGCATCGCGAACCGCGAACGACACCCGATCGGCGACGCCGGCCTCGCGGGCGTTCGCGTTCGCGAGGTCGATGGAGGACAGATCGAGGTCGAAGCCGTCGACGCGGACCGTCGGGTACGCGGCCGCGATCGCGATCCCGGCCCAGCCGACGCCGCACGCCACGTCGGCGACCCGTGCCGGCGGGTCCGCCCGGAGCCGCGCGTCGACCTCGGCGAGGGCGGGCAGGATCTCGGTTCCGAGACGAGCCCGGATCCAGGGACGATTGAAGTCGCCCTGCGCCTCGATCATGTCGTCGCCGTACGCGGCCCAGTCGACGCCGCCGCCCGTCCGGAACGCCTCGAGCACGTCGGGCAGGGCCTTCGCGCAGGCCACGATCGACCGGCCCACCGGCGCGATCGACGACGGGCTGTCCGGATCGATCAGGGCCGGGGCATAGGCCTCGGGGAGGGCATAGCGCCGCGACGAGGCGCCCGCGGTCACGTCGTCGACGTCCAGGAGACCCGTCACGGCCTGCTGCTCCAGCCACTCGCGGGCGTAGCGCTCGGCGATCCCGGCCCGGCTCGCGAGCTCCGCGCTCGTCGCGGGCCCGCGGTCGTGGAGGTCGCGGTAGAGCCCCAGTCGATCCCCGACGTAGACCGACATCAGGTCGAACATCGCGAGGCCGCCCTCGAACAGGCGGGTGACGAGGGCGTCGGTGGTCCGCTCGGGTGCGGCCGACTCCGCGGTCATGGGCAGGTCCACTCCTTCGATGCCCCCGGCGGCGGTGCGTTCGCCGGAACGGTCAGGCGCTCGTTCGATCCAGGTGCTGGAGCAGCTCGTGCGCCGCGAGCTCGATCGCCTTGTGCCGCCATTCTGCGGCGCGGTAGACGCAGGCGATCAGCGCGGTGCGGTGGACGCGCCGGAAGTCCCCGAAGACGAACGCGTAGCGGGCCTTCGTCTCGTCCGTGGCGCCGTCCGTGAGCCCCAGGTGCCAGCTCGCGAACTCCTCCCAGGAGTGGCCCTTCAGGTACTCGTTCTCGTCGGCGGCGCCCGGAGCGACCTCGCCCCAGTCGCTGTCGAGGACGTACTGGCGCTTGTCGATCAGCTGCCGGGCGTGCCCCACCGCGGCCTCGTTCAGGGTGTACGAGGCCATCTCAGCGGTCCTCGTCGAGGAACGCGATCACGCTCGTCGCGAGGAGCGGGCTGACGTTCAGGTCGTAGTGGGTGACGCCGGGCAGGATCGCCAGCCGGTGCCGGGTGCGGCCGGAGAGGTCCCAGTGCGCGTCCCGCTCCCCGCCGCCGAGGAGCTCGAAGCATTCGACGGCATGGCGCGGCGGCAGCCCGTCGGCGTCGCCGAGGACGAGCATCACCGGCATCTCCAGCCGGGACGCCTCCGCGGTCCAGTCGTAGTCGTCGTGGAGCAGGGTCGTCAGCTGGCTGACGAGCGTCTGCCAGGCGTCCGGGTTCGGGGCGATCGCCCGGTAGGCGGCGCCCATCGGCGACGCACCGAGCGGACCTGCCGTCTCGGGGCCCATCGCGTCCATCCCGGCGCTCATCTCGGGATACCAGCCACTGCGCCGGAACGGGGTGGAGGCGAGGACCAACCGGTCGACGACCTCCGGGTGCTGGATCGCGGTCCGGAGCGCCACGCCGCCGCCGAGCGAGAAGCCCATGACGTCGGCCCGGCCCAGGTCGAGATGTTCGATGAGGGCGGCGACGTCGTCGGCCATCGTCTCGAACGTCATCGGCCGGTCGATCGCGGGCGATCGGCCGTGGCTCTGGAGGTCCACGCCGATGACCTGCCGGCCGCCGGCCAGCGCCTCCACGTTCGCTCCGAACATCCCGACCGAGCCGAACCCGCCGTGCAGCAGGATCAGCGGCTGTCCGTCGCCGTGGATCTCGTACCAGAGCTGGATGCCGTTGACCGGGGCGAGGCCCGATCGGGGTGCCGTCGTCGCCATGCCGTCCTCGAACCGGGGGTCCGGCCCGAGGATAGTCGCTATCGTCCGATCGATGGCCCGACTCCAGACGCTCGACCGCCCCTCCGTCGCGCTCGCCCTCTCGGCCGTCGCGTTGCTGATCCCGATCGTCTTCGCGCTGCTCGTGCCCCATCCGCTCGAGCAGCCGTTCGGCGTCGACTATCACCTCTATCGCGACGCGACGGGCCGCTGGCTGGCCGGCGGCGGGTTCTACGAGGCGTACCAGCTCGCCGGCCCGTATGAGATCAGCGCGGGCGACATCCTCTACCCGCCGGTCGCGCTCTGGCTGTTCGTGCCGTTCTCGGTCCCGGTCGGCCCGCTCGTCGACGCGATCCAGGCGCTTGCCTGGTGGCTGGTCCCGCTCGGGATCGTGGCCGGGTCCGTGGCCGTGCTCCGGCCGCGTCCGATCGTCTGGCCGCTCCTCGCGCTCTGCGCGTCGAACCCGACGACCCTCCTGAAGGCCTGGACGGGCAACCCGGTCATCTGGTCGATGGCGGCGCTCGCCCTCGCCGTCGCCGGTTCCTCGCGCGCCGCGGCGCCGTTCGTCCTCCTGAAGCCGAGCCTCGCGCCGTTCGCCGTGTTCGGGATCCGGCGCCGGTCCTGGTGGCTCGGGGCGGCGGTCTTCGTCCTGCTCTCGATCCCGTTCGGGGCGATGTGGGCCGACTGGGCCGCGACGGTCGCGAACTCGCGCGGCGGCGGGCTCCTGTACTCGTCGCTCGAGATCCCGATGCTCCTGCTGCCGCTCGTGGCGTGGTGGGGCCGGACGCGGGGTGGGGGAGGCGTACCGAGCGACGCCGCGCTCGAGCCGGTGGCCGATCCGTCCGCCGATCCGCCCGTCGCGGGATCCGCCGAGACGGTTCGGTGACGGCGCCCCGCTAGCCTCCGGACTGGCCCATCGGTGGGCCGACCGCAGCTTGGGGGTGCGCACCGATGGCCGAGTTCGATCCGGGTCCGCCGCCGGCGTTCCGGACCCTGTTCGAGGACCTGCCGGACTACGGGCCCTTCCGCCAGCATTTCTGGTTCGACTGGGGACCGGTCTTCTACCGCGGCCGCCTCGACGGGAGCGCCCGCGTCCTGTGCGTCGCCTCGGACCCCGGCCCGACCGAGCGGGTCGCGTCGCGGACCCTCGTCGGCGACGCCGGCCAGCGCGTGCAGGGCTTCCTCACGAAGATCGGCCTGACGAAGTCGTACCTCTGCCTGAACGCGTTCGCCTACGCCCTGTTCCCGACTCACGGCCAGTCGGCGCCGGCCGTCCTGAACGATCCCACGATCAAGGCCTGGCGGAACCAGCTCTTCGACGCGGCGAAGACGCCGAACCTCCAGGCGATCGTCGCGTTCGGCCAGTTCGCCCAGATGGCCGTGAGCGCGTGGCCGGGCAAGGGCGCCGTGCCGGTCTTCCAGGTGCCGCACCCGTCGAACCGGAGCCAGAAGACGATCCTCGACGCCTGGCGGGTCGCCGTCCCGCAGCTCCGGGGCATCGTCACGAAGGACTCCGACGGCAGCCAGTCCGGCGCGAACTACGGCACGAGCTTCAAGGCCGCGGATTACTCGCCGATCCCCCGGCGCGACCTCCCGTTCGGGGTTCCGCCGTCGCTCGGCGACGACGCCTGGGGCCGGACCGCTCACCCCCGCCACAACAACAGCGTGGCCCGGCCGGCGCCGGACGACCGCCACACCCTGACCTGGATCGTCCCGAAGAGCTCCTGAGGTGACGAGCTCCCGAGCGACGCGCTTCCGAGCGACGAGCCCCGGGGCCACGAGCCCCGGCGCCGCGAGCCCCTCGGCCACGAGACCCGGTGCCACGAGCCCCGGTGCCACGAGCCCCTGGGCCACGAGCCCCTGACCCGGAGGACCCCATGGCCAAGAGCGTCACGCCCGGCTCGTTCGACCTGGACGACCGCGAGATCTTCGCGAATGCGGTCCCGGATTCGTTCGATGCCCGCGACCTGATCTACCAGCCGCGGCTGGACCTGCTCCCGCCCGAGATGGACCAGCGGGCCGACCGGAAATCGCGCTATATCTACGACCAGGATGGCGAGTCCTGCACGGGGCACGCGGTCGCCAGCGTGATCAACCACGTGCTGGACCTGCGGACCGAGCGGCAGCGGGTGAGCCCGTACATGCTCTACCGCCTGGCCCGGCGCTACGACACCATCCCGGGGGACAGCGACGCCGGGTCGTCGCTCCGGGCCGCGTTCAAGGGCTGGTTCAACCACGGCGTGGCGCTCGAATCGGAGTGGCCGGACCTGAAGCCGAAGCGCGAGCCGGACGTCGACGACGACCGGCTCCTCCGGGCGTGGCGGGCACGACCGCTCGGCGCCTTCTACCGGGTCAACCCCTTCCGGCTCGACGACGTCCAGTCGGCGATCACCGAGCTCAAGGCCATCGCCGTCTCCGGGACGATCCATGACGGCTGGCGACGCCCGATCCGGGTCGAGAAGCAGGTGGGCCGGCGGACGGAGGTGCGATACATCATCGCCCGGAGCGTGTCGCCGCAGCCGCTCGGTGGCCACGCCTTCTGCCTCGTCGGCTACAACGAGACGGGGCTCCTGGTCCAGAACTCGTGGGGCACGGACTGGGGCAAGGACGGCTTCGCCACGCTGCCGTACGAGGACTGGCTGGATTCCGCCTA
>DATBGP010000188.1:0-1878 GCA_036557925.1 Candidatus Limnocylindrales bacterium
GCCGTGACCGCGACCGTCCTCGGCGACCGGCTCGACGAGGCCGACCACGCGGAGCTGCTGGGTCTCTGGGCCCGGATCCTGCCGGAGTCGTGACCGACCACCACGCCGATCCTGCGGCAGTCGCGACCGAGATCGTCCGCGTCGCCCGCCAGCTCCGTGCCCGCGGTCTGGCCATCGGCACCAGCGGCAACGTCGGCGCCCGCCTCGACGACGGACGGCTCGCGATCACGCCCTCGTCGATGGAGTACGACGTGATGACCCCCGACGACGTCGTGATCGTGCTCGCCGACGGCTCGCCCTCGGCCGGTCACCGCCGTCCGAGCTCCGAGCTGCCGCTCCACCTCGCGCTGTTCGCGGCTCGCCCCGACGTCGGGGCGATCGTCCACACCCACTCGCCGTTCGCTGCGACCTTCTCCGCGGCGCGGCGCGAGATCCCGGCCGTCCACTACGTGCTCGCGCCGCTCGTCGCCCCGGGGCACGACACACTCCGCGTCGCCGGCTACGCGACCTTCGGCAGCGACGAGCTGGCCCGCAACGCCGTCGACGCGCTCGGGGCGGACAACGCCTGTCTCCTCGCCAACCACGGGGCGATCGCGGTGGGCCGGACGCTCGCGAGCGCGTTCGCTCGCGCGGAGCGGGTCGAGGAGCTGGCGATGATCGCCTGGCGCGCGGAGCAGATCGGCGGCGCCGCCCGGCTGGCCGCCGCCCAGCTCGATGACGCCCGCGACCAGATGGCGCGCTTCCCGAGCCAGACCGCGGAGGAACCGGGCTGACCGATCGAGCCGGGTAGGATGGTCGAACGTCCCCTGCCCGCTCGAGGACCCGTCATGACCGGCCCGTCCGCCCCGCCTCGCACCCCGCGGATCGACCGCCCGGAGATCCCCGCCGACTACGGCATCGCTAAGGCGACGGGGCATGTCGACTGGAGCCACGTCGAGGAGCGGCTGACCGCCGACCGCGTGTACTGGATCGTGACCGTGGGTGCCGGCGGCCGGCCGCGGGCCCGGCCCGTGGACGGGATGTATCTCGACGGCGTCATCTACCTCGGCGGCGGGCCGACGGTCCGCTGGATCCAGGAGCTCGCGGCGAACCCGCACGTCTCGGTCCATCTCGACGGCGTCGACGACGTCGTGATCGTCGACGGCGAGGCCGAGGTCCTCGACGGCCTCGACGACGAGACCGCCGAGCGCCTGGCCGGTGTCTCGCGGGCGAAGTTCCCGGAGTACGGCATGACGGCGGCGAGCTTCAAGGGGCCGGGCCCGATCGCGGTGCGACTTCGGAAGGTCGTCGCCTGGACCGACTTCACGAAGGACCCGACCCGCTTCACCTTCGACTGAGGGCCGCGCCGGGGAGAGATCGGTCGGTCAGCCGCCCAGCCGCGCGCGGACCTGTTCGTGCAGGAGCCCGTTCGTCGCGAGGAACGTCCCGCTGTCGATCGCCCGGCGGCCCTCGAAGTCGGTCACCCGGCCGCCCGCCTCCTCGATCAGGACCGTCGGCGCCGCGGCGTCCCATGACGACAGCTCGATCTCGACCATCGCCTCCGCCGCGCCCTCGGCCAGGAGGGCGTAGCCCCAGAAGTCGCCGAACCCGCGTTCGCGCCAGACGCTCCCGAGGAGCGACCCGAACCCGGGCGCCAGGCCGGAGCGCTCGATGTCCGCGCCGGACCCGTACAGGACCTGGGCGTCGTGCAGGGAGGCGACCGCCGACACCCGGATCCGGCGCGGCGCATCGTCGTCCAGGCTCCGGGCCCACGCCCCGCCGCCGCGCCGCGCCCACCAGCGCTCGTGCAGCGCCGGGGCCGAGATCACGGCCGCCTGCAGCTCGCCGTCCCGCTCGACCGCGAGGAGCGTCCCGAACAACGGCACGCCGCGGATGAAG
>DATBGP010000189.1:0-11287 GCA_036557925.1 Candidatus Limnocylindrales bacterium
GGGTCCCGAGGAGCCGTCGCTCCAGACGCTCCAGGCCCTTGCGAGCCCAACGCTCGGCGAACCCGCCGATGCGGTCGTTGTCGGTCGGGGCCCGCCAGAGGCTGACTTCCGGCGTCGCGGCCAGCAGCGGGTGCGTGAGTCGCCCGTCGGCGTCCAGGGCGATCTCGCCGGCCGCAGACGCGAGGCCTGCCGTCGCCGACCGCCCCGGTCGCAGCACGACCTGGCCCCACCCGACCTCATGCCCGGCGGCGGACCAGGGCTGGTCCTTCGCCGTCGCGAAGACCACGGTCAGCAGCCACTCGCGGCCGTCGTCGGCCACGTCCGGCCAGCGCGGGACCGTCGTCGTCGCCCGCTCGCCCGGCCCGGCCGCCGCCAACGGCAGGTCGCCCTGCGCCACGGCCTCGCCGTCCGCCGTGACCTCGAACCGGGCGGTCAGCCACGAGAGATCCCGGACGTCGCCCCGGTTCTCGATCTCGACCTCGCCCCGCTCTCGGGTCGCCGCCGTCTCGTGGAGCCGGATCGGCGCCGCGAGCTGGCGGTGCTCGAACATCGCGGGCTTCGGCCGGCGGTCCGGCCAGACCATCCCGTCGAGGACGAAGTTGCCGTCGTTCGGCTCGTCCCCGAAGTCGCCGCCGTAGGCCCACCGCCGGCGGCCGTCCGGCAGCTCCTGGACGAGGCCGTGGTCGCGGAACTCCCAGATGAACCCGCCCTGGAGCCCCGGCGTCGTCTCGATCGCGTCCCAGTACTCCGCCAGCGTGCCGTTGCTGTTGCCCATGGCATGCGAGTACTCGCACATGATCAGCGGGTAGCGCTGAGCGCCGGAGGCGCTGTGGGCGACGATGCCCGGGATCGTCGGGTACATCGGGCAGGCCAGATCGGTGGCGCCCTGCTCGGCCGCCCAGTCGAACTTGATCGCGCCCTCGTAGTGGAGCGGCCGGGACCGATCGGTCCGGCGGGCCCACGCGGCGGCGGCGTCGTGGTTCCGGCCGTAGCCGGACTCGTTGCCGAGCGACCAGGCGATGATCGAGGGGTGGTTCCGGTCGCGCTCGATCATCCGGGACACCCGCGACACCCACTGGCCCAGGTAGCGCGGGTCGTCGCAGAGCGTGCCCCAGAACGCATGCGACTCGATGTCGGCCTCGTCGATCACGTAGAGGCCGAGCTCGTCGGTGAGATCGAGGAAGGCCGGATCGTTCGGGTAGTGCGAGGTCCGGACCGCGTTGAACCCGAACTGCTTGAGCAGGACGAGGTCGGCCCGCATGTCCTCGACCGCAATCACGCGGCCGGTGTGCTGGTCGAAGTCGTGGCGGTTCACCCCGCGGATGAGCACGCGCCGGCCGTTGACCAGCAGATCCCGGCCGACGATCTCGACCCGCCGGAACCCGATCCGCACCGAGGCCTCGTCGACGACGCGGCCGTCCGGATCGCGGAGCGCCACGGTCAGCGTCTCGAGATGGGGCTCCTCCGGCGACCAGCGGGTCGGCGACGCGACGGCGATCCGGTCCTCCACCCGGCCGACCGCCGGCGGGTCGAACCAGCGGCGGAGCTCCGGCCAGCCGACGTCGCGCTCCTCGTCGGTTCGCGGCGCGTGCGCGGCCGTCCGGGACAGGAGGTCCGCCTCGCCGCCCGCGAACCGGCGGCCCTGCTGGGGCGGCGTCGTCGTCGGGACCTCGTAGCGGCGCGGCTTGCCGATCCCGCCCACCTCGACGGTCCAGCCCGGTCCCGGGTCGGCGCCAGACGGGCTCGCGACGTCCACGCGGAGATCGATCGTGCCCGTCGCGAGGTCCTCGGTCAGCCCGCCGATCGCCTGGACGTCGGCCAGGCGAACCGGTCCGGTCCGGTAGAGGAAGACCGAGCGGGGGATCCCGCCGTGCCACCACTGGTCCTGGTCCTCCACGTACGTCGCGTCCGACCATTTGACGATCCGCAGCGTCAGCGTGTGCGGGCCCGGCTCGGCGAGCGCCTCGGACACGTCGAGCTCCGACGCCAGGTGGGCGTCCTTGCCGATCCCGATCAGCCGGCCGTCGATCGAGACGATCAGGACGCTCTCGGCCGCGCCCACGTGGAGGACGACCCGCCCGCCGGACCAGCCGTCGGGAAGGGAGACCTCGCGCTCGTACACGCCCGTCGGGTTGTCCGCGGGGATCGCCGGCGGGTAGCCGGGGAAGGGCATCTGGACGTTCGTGTAGTGGGGCAGGTCGTCGAAGCCCTGCATCGTCCAGAGGCCGGGCACCGCCGCCTCCGACCAGTCCGGGCCGGGCTCGGCGTCCGGCGCGCGAAGGAGCTGGAACCGCCACGTCCCGTCGAGCCCGATGCGGTTCGCCGGGTCGTCGTGGCGGAGCGTGTGCATCGGCAGCCGGTTCAGGCTGACGAGCTCCGGGTCGCGCCACGGAGCGATGACGGCGGGGGCGGCGCGGGTGATCGTCATGTCTCGTCCTGCCAGCGGTGCACGGGGTCGTAGTGGAGGAGCTCTCGCGCATGGTCGATCGCGAGGAGGGTCTCGCGGCCGCGGAGCTCGCGTCGGAGCGGCACGTCGGGGAAGACCTCGGCCATCAGGTCGGCGCTGTCGCGGGTCATCGCCGTGTCGGACGCGGCGACGATGCAGATCTCCGCCCCGGTCGTCTCGGCCTCGGCCGCCAGGCGGCAGGCGGTCGCGACGTCCCGCGCGTCCACGTAACCCCAGAGGTTCCACTTCCGAACCGTCGCGTCGCCCTGCCACGACGGGAACCGGGCGTAGTCCCCGGGCTCCATGATGTTCGAGATCCGGAGCCCGACGAACGGGATCCCGGACTGCCGGTTCAGCTGGGTCGCGAGCGTCTCGCCGACGAGCTTCGAGAGGGCGTAGGACGACTCCGGGCGAGGCGTGATCGTCTCGTCGATCGGGGCGAAGTCCGGCGGCCGGTCGAAGGGCAGCCCGAGGACGGTCTCGCTCGAGGCCCAGACGACCCGCGAGACGCCGGCCGCGACCGCCGCGTGGAAGACGTTCCAGGTGGAGACGGTGTTGATCCGGAAGGTCTCGCCCGCCGGCCGGAGGCCCGGTGCGGGGATGGCCGCGAGGTGGACCACGGCGTCGGCCCCCCGGACCACGTCGTGGACCTGGCCGGGATCGGTCAGGTCGGTGAGCAGGAACAGGTCGTTCGGCGCGCCGTCGGGGACCAGGTCGGCGTTCACGACGTCATGGCCGTGCTCGCGCAGGTCGCGCACGACCCACCGACCGGCCTTGCCCGTGCCACCGGTGACGACGATCCGCATCGGCTCGTGGCCTAGCCCTTCGTCGATCCGAGCGTCAGTCCCCTCACGAACTGCTTGGACAGGATGAGATAGACGACGATCGTCGGCACCGCGACGATGAACGACATCGCGGCGAGCACGTTCTGGTCCGTGAAGAAGGAGCCCTGGAAGTTGTTCAGGGCGGAGGTGATCGGCCGCTTGTCGCCGGTCTTCATCAGGACCAGCGCCCAGAAGAAGTCGTTGTAGATGAAGGTGAACTCCAGGGTCGCCAGGGCCGCGAGGGCCGGCCGGCAGAGGGGCAGGATCACCTTGCGGTAGATCGTCCAGATCGAGGCGCCGTCGACGAGGGCGGCCTCGGTGAGCTCGCGCGAGATCGTCTTCATGTAGTTGCTCAGCACGAACGTGCAGAAGCCGGTCTGGAAGACGATGTGGATGAGGATGATCCCGGCATAGCTGTCATACAGGAGGCCGGTGTCGCTGAGCAGCTTCGGCAGCGGCAACGCGAGGTAGATCCGGTAGAGCGGGACGATGATCACCTGGGGAGGGAGGAGGTTCCCGGCGGTGAACAGCATCAGCAGCAACAGGTTGAAGCGGAACGAGAACCTCGCGAAGACGTAAGCCAGCATCGACGACACCCAGAGCGTCACGATCACGGACGGGATCGCCACGATCAGGGTGTTCACGAAGAACTTCGGCAGTTCCGCCACCGTCCAGGCCGTCACGAAGTTGTCGAAGTTCAGGTGCTCCGGCAGGGAGAACGCCCCACGCGGGTTGGCGATGATGTCGCCGTAGGGTCGGAGCGCCGTGTACAGCGTCCAGAGGATCGGGAACAGCCAGACGAGCGCCAGCGTGATCAGGAACACGTGAAGGACGATCCGCTGCCACCGGACGCGGCCGGCCGGCCGGACCTGGACCTGGACCGCGGAGGTCGCGACTTCGCTCATGCCGTCGAGTCCCGGCCCATCGTCCGGACGAGGAACGTGACGATCGGGACGAGCGAGATCACCAGCAGCACCACGGCGATCGCCGAGCCGAACCCCAGAAGGTTCGCCTCGCTGATGCTGTTGTTCGTGATCAGGATCGAGAGCAGCTCCAGGCCATTCTTGCCGCGGTTGACGATGTAGGCGATGTCGAACGCGCGCAGGGACTCGATGACCGTGATGACGACGATCACGATGTTGATCGGCCGCATGACCGGGAAGACGACGCGGAAGAAGGTCTGGCGGGCGTTCGCGCCGTCGATCGCAGCGGCTTCCCGGAGCGTCGGGTCGACGCTCTTCAGCCCGGCGAGGTAGAGGACCATCACATACCCGACGTGCCGCCAGGACGCCGCGACGAGGACGGCCCAGAGGTTGATGTTCGCGTTGCCGAGGAAGTCGATCGCCGTGCTGGGCGTGGTGTGGCCGAGGAGCGAGTTGATGAATCCCTGGGACGTGTACATCTGCTCCCAGATGAACCCGACGATGGCCAGGGAGAGCACCACGGGGATGAAGAACGCGCTCTGGTAGATCCGGGTGCCGCGCATCTCCCGGTCGAGGAGGACCGCGAGGAAGATGCCGATCGGCGTCGCGATGAACGTCAGGGTGAACAGCCACAGGATGTTCTGCCAGACCGCCGGCCAGAAGAACGGGTACTGCGTGAACAGGTTGACGTAGTTGTTGATCCCGACGAAGTTCTTCTCGGTGAGCGGCGTGATCCCCCGCCAGTTCGTGAACGACAGCCCCACCGAGGCGAGGGTCGGCAGCCAGATGAAGGCGAGGCACAGGAACGTCGGGATCCCGACCATCAGCGCCATCGTCGCCTTGTCGCGACGGGTGAGGATCGAGTAGCGACTGCGACGCGGCGGCCGGATCGCGGGTGCGGCCTGCGCGGGCTCGAGCGGCGGAGCGGGGATGTCGCCGGTGACGTCGACCATCAGTCGGGCGCTCGGAAGGGTGCCGCCCCGCTGGTCAGGGGATCCAGCGGGGCGGCGGGGACATCGCCGGGTCCACCGACGCCCATCGGCTCAGGATACCGAGGACGTCGGCGGTGGACCGATCGATCAGGAGAGCGGCGGGAGCGAGTCCCAGAAGTCCTGGATGCTCTTCTGGTAGGCCGCGAGATCCTGGGTCGGGTTGGCGAGGAACTTCTGGAGGAAGCTCTGCATCCCGTTCGCTCCGGCGAAGTCGGAGCGGGTGTCGCGGTCGAGGAACTGGGTGATCCGGGTGGCCTTGCTGACGATCTCGACCGCCTTCTTCTGGAGCGCGGTGTACGTGCTCGTGTCCGCGTCCTTGGCCGTCGGGATCAGGCCCGGCTGGTTGTCGAACATGAGCTTCTGGGTCGAACCCTTCGACCAGAACTCGAGGTAGGCCTTGGCCGTGTCGGTCTCGGTCGCCAGGTTCGGCGACTTCGAGGCGATCTGCCAGGTGTCGATCGGGGCATCGAGGGCGCCTTCGGCGTCGTACTGGGTGCCGAGGGTGGGGAAGGGGAAGAAGTCGAGGTCGTCGAGGTCCTCCGGCTTGTTCGTGGCGGCGAACTGGGCCGAGACGAAGAGGCCGAGCAGGTACATGCCGGACTTCTTCTGGACCAGCGTGTCCGCCGCGTTCTGCCAGGTCAGGCCCGCGTAGTCCTGCGCATGGAACGGCAGGATCTCGGCCCACTTCTGGAAGACGGTGGTGACCTTCGGGTCCGTCCACTTCTCCTTGCCGGCCATCAGGTTGACGTGGAAGTCATAGCCGTTGAGCCGGAGGTTGAGGATGTCGAACGTGCCCATCGCGGGCCAGCCGTCCTTGTCGCCGAACGCGATCGGGGTGAGGCCGTCCGACTTCATCTTCCCGGCCAGGGTCTTCAGGTCGTCCCAGGTCGCCGGGACCGTGTAGCCCTTGTCCGAGAAGACGCTCTTCCGATAGAAGACGGCCCACGGGTAGTAGTCGACGGGGACGCCGTAGACCTTGCCGTCGTTGCCGACGACCGACTGGGCGAAGCCCTCGGTGAAGTTGTCCTTGACCTTGGCCCAGACGTCGTCGACGGGCACGTTCAGGCCCTGGTCGGCGAAGAACTTCATCCGGAAGCCGGAGAACCAGGTGTAGGCCGTGTCCGGCGTGCCGCCGAGGTAGTTCTGGAGCTGGTCCTGGAACGTTCCGTGGTCGACGGTGTTCATCTTCACGTCGATCCCGGTGGCGGCGGTGAAGGCCGCGTTGATCGCGTCCATCCCCTTCTTCTCGCCGGGGTCGGAGTGGTTGCTGCCGATGGAGATCGTGCCCGACGCGGCCGCGGAGCCGCCGCCGCTCGAGGCGGCCGCGGACGGCTCGGTGCCACCGCCGCTGCTGGCAGCGGGCGCCGATGCCGACGGGCTGGAGCTGGTGGAGCAGGCCGCGATCAGGCTCGGGACGGCGGCGAGGCCGGCGACGCCGGCGAGTCCGCCGAGGACCTTCCGGCGGGAGATGACCGGGTTGGCCGGGGACGCCTCGAGCAGCGCGCGAGGTCCCTCAGAGTTCGCCATGGTGTCCTCCTCTGACCCATGCTCCACGCGGGGTGGTTGATTCTGCACGTGCGAACAAACAGCAACAGGATCGCACGAATTGTCGCGGTCCATCGGGCCGAGTGTCAAGATGGAAGGCGCCGGAATGTTCGATCTCGTTGACTTGTGCCCGGATGTGACGCAATCTTGGACGCTGCAGGATCGACGCGAGGGAGGAAGACGGGACGTGACCGGACTCGGGTTCGTGCGGACGGTCGGCGAGGCCGCCTGACCGTGCTCGCCCGGCAGCGCCAGTCGCTGATCCTGAGCCGCATCCGCGAGGACGGCGGCGTGCGGGTGGTCGACCTCGCCCGGGATCTCGGCGTCTCGGACATGACCGTTCGGCGCGACCTGGAGATCCTCCACAACCGCGGCCTGATCGAGAAGGTCCACGGCGGGGCGACCTCGCTGCCCGGCAGCGCCCTGTTCGAGCCCGGCTTCGCCGCGAAGTCCGGCCTCCAGGAGCCCGAGAAGGAGGCGATCGCCGACGCCGCGGTCGCGCTCGTCGCGCCGGGCACGGCGATCGGGATCTCCGCCGGGACGACGACCTACGCCCTCGCGCGACGCCTCGTGGACATGCCGGGCCTGACGGTCGTCACGAACTCCGTGCCGGTCGCGGACGTGCTCCACCGGGCGGGTCGGACGGACCAGACGATCATCCTGACGGGCGGCGTCCGGACCCCGTCGGACGCGCTCGTGGGCCCGTATGCGGTCGCGACGCTTCGCACCATCCACCTCGACCAGGTCTTCATGGGCGTCCACGGGATGGACGCCCGCTCCGGCTTCACGACCCCGAACGTCCTCGAGGCGGACACGGACCGGGCCCTCGTCGCCGCGGGCCGGCGGCTGGTCGTCGTTGCGGACTCGAGCAAGTGGGGGATGATCGGGATCAGCTCGATCGCCCGGCTCGAGGAGGCCGACACCCTGGTCACCGACGACGCGCTGCCGGCTGAGGCTCGCGAGATCGCCGGCGAGGCGGTCCGCGAGCTGCTGATCGCGCCGGGCGACGACGACGTGGACGATCGGCGCTCGGGACCTCGACTGACGGCGGTGGACGGCGGCGTCCCCGGACCGGGTCGTTGACGGACGGTCCGCGTCCCGACCGGACCGACCGAGCCGCGTCCCCCGACGGGACGGGGTTCGACACTCTCGCGCGCGAGTCCCACCGCCGCTACAACCCGCTCCTGGACGAGTGGGTCCTCGTCTCGGCCGACCGAACGCGCCGGCCGTGGCAGGGTCGTCGCGAGCGGCCGCCATCGACACGCGCCCCGGAGTACGACCCGGAGTGCTATCTCTGCCCGGGCAACCGCCGGGCGAACGGCGACGTGAACCCGGACTACCCCGACACCTTCGTCTTCACGAACGACTTCCCGGCGCTCCGCCCGGACTCCGTGCCGATCGTCGTGGATGCGGGCCTGCTCCACGCCGAGGGCGAGTCCGGGACGTGCCGGGTCATCTGCTTCGCCCGCCGCCACGACCTGACCCTCGCCGAGATGTCGGCGCCGGAGGTCCGCCGGGTGATCGACGTCTGGGCCGACCAGACCGCCGAGCTCGGCGAGCGCTTCCAGTGGGTCCAGGTGTTCGAGAACCGGGGCGAGGTGATGGGGGCGTCGAACCCCCATCCCCACGGCCAGATCTGGGCAGGGACCGCCCTGCCGAGCCTCGCGGCGCGCGAGGATCGGACCCAGGCGGACTGGCTGGCCGGCCACGATCGGCCGATGCTCCTCGACTACGTCGCCCAGGAGTCCGGCGGTCCGCGGGTGGTGGTCGAGAACGACGACTGGCTCGCGGTCGTGCCGTTCTGGGCATCGTGGCCGTACGAGACGCTGCTGGTCTCGCGCTCGGCGACCGGCCGGCTGCCGGATCTCGACGACCGGCGCCGGGACGAGCTCTCCGAGATCCTCATCCGGCTGCTCGGCGCCTACGACCGGCTCTTCGACCTCTCCTTCCCGTACTCGAT
Organism: Candidatus Limnocylindrales bacterium; assembly: GCA_036557925.1. Classification (GTDB taxonomy): domain Bacteria; phylum Chloroflexota; class Limnocylindria; order Limnocylindrales; family CSP1-4; genus CF-46. Next base: position 8,691 of record DATBGP010000189.1, read on the forward strand.
GGGCTGGCACCAGGCCCCGTTCCGCGGCCGCGACGAGCGCCACTGGCAGCTCCACGCCCACTTCCTGCCGCCGCTCCTGACGGCGAACACCCGCAAGTTCATGATCGGCTACGAGCTGCTCGCGGAGACGCAGCGGGACCTGACGGCCGAGCAGGCGGCGCAGCGGCTCCGAACCGCGCTCGGCGCGTCGCGGCCCGCGGCCGCACCGCAGCCGGGAACCCGGACCGAGACCGCGCCCGCCCGATGACGGCAGGTCGCGTCGTCCCCGGCCGATGAAGGCGCTCGTCTTCCGCGGCCCTGGCTCGATGCCCCTCGAGGAGCGGCCGGAGCCGGCGGCCGGGCCCGGGGAGGTCGTCGTCGCGGTGCGCGCTTCGGGGATCTGCGGCTCGGACGTCCACGGGTTCACCGGGTCTACGGGTCGGCGCCGGGTCGGCGTCGTCATGGGCCACGAGGCGGCGGGCGAGATCGTGGCGGTGGGGGAGGGCGTGCGCGGGAGGCGGCCGGGCGACCGTGTCGTCTTCCGGTCCATCCTCGCCTGCGGGGTCTGCGATCGCTGCCGGCACGGCCAGCCGAACCTCTGCCTCGATCGGACGGGGCTCGGGATGCAGCTCGACGGGGCGTACGCCGAGCGCGTCGTTGTCCCGGAGGCGATGGTCGAGGCGCTGCCGGACGGGCTGGGCTTCGAGGACGCCGCCCTCGTCGAGCCCTTGGCCGTCGCGCTGCATGCGGTGAACCTCACCCCGTTCGACCTGCTCGACGAGGTGGCGATCGTCGGCGCCGGGTCGATCGGGCTGTTGACGCTCCTGGCGGTCCGTCGTCGGGGCGCCGGTCGCGTCGTCGTCACGGACCGGGACCCGCATCGCCTGGAGATGGCCCGGGCGCTCGGGGCGGACGTCGCGATCGACGTCTCCGCGGGCGATCCGGTCGGGGCCGTGCTCGACGCCACCGGGGGAGGCGGCGCGGACGCCGTGTTCGAGGCCGTGGGGATCGCCGCGACCGTCGGCCAGTCGATCGCCGTCGCCCGGCCGGGCGGGCAGGTGACATGGGTCGGCAACTCGGCGCCGGAGGTGCCGCTGCCGATGCAGCAGCTGGTGACCCGCGAGCTGACCGTGCGCGGGGCGTACGCGTTCGTCGACGAGTTCGCCGCCGCGATCGACGCGCTCGCGACGGGCTGGATCGACGCCCATCCGCTGGTCGAGCGGGTCGCCCCGCTCGAGGAGGGCGAGGACCTCTTCCGGGGACTCGCCGCGGGGAGCCTCCCGGCGGTGAAGGTCGTCCTCACCCCGACGGTGGGCTGAGGTTGGGCATGGCCGGACGTCAGGGGCCAATCGGGTTCGGGATCCTCGGGCCGGGGCTCGTCGGCGCCGTCCACGCCACGGCGTTGTCACGGATCCCGGACGCGCGCCTCGTCGCGGTGGCCGGGGCGACGGCCGGGTCCGCGCGGGCGGCCGCGCTCGCCGCGGAGCAGGGCGCGCGAGCCCACGGCGACCTCCGTTCGCTGCTCGCCGACCCCGCCGTCGACGCGCTGATCGTCTGCACGCCGCATCCGCTCCACGCCGAGGCGGCGATCGCCGCCGCGGAAGCGGGCCGCCACGTCGTCGTGGAGAAGCCGATGGCGCTCCGTCCGGACGAGTGCGACGCGATGATCGCGGCGGCGGATCGAGCCGGCGTCCTCCTGTCCGTCGTGAGCCAGCGCCGCTGGTACCCGGCGGTCCGTCGGGTGAAGAACGCGATCGAGGGTGGCCGGATCGGCAGGCCGGCCCTCGGCATAGTGGAGGTGCTCGGCTGGCGCGGGCCCGAGTACTACGCGATGGATGCCTGGCGAGGCACGATGGCGGGGGAGGGCGGCGGCGTCCTCGTGAACCAGGCGGTCCACCAGCTCGACCTCGCCTGCTGGTTCCTGGGCGAGGCGATCGACGTCGACGGCTGGACGGCCAACGTCAACCATCCCGGGATCGAGGTGGAGGACACCGCCGTGGCGATCGTGCGGTTCGGGAGCGGTGCGATCGGCTCGATCGTCGCGAGCAACTCGCAACGGCCGGGCCTCCATGCCCGCGTCCACGTCCACGGGTCCGAGGGCTGGTCGGTCGGCGTGGAGACCGACCGCGGGTCGATCTTCGTGGCCGGGGTCACGCCGCCGAGCCTCGCGACGAACGACCTCTGGACGATCCCCGGCGAGGAGGACCGTCCGGAGCGCTGGACCCGCGAGGACGCGGCAGAGGTCGAGGGCCTCGATCTCGCTACGCACTTCCACGAGGTCCAGCTGCGGGACATCGTGGCGGCGATCCGTGGCGGGCGGCCGCCGGCCGTGACCGGCGAGGACGGGCGGCGGACCGTCGCCCTGATGGCGGCGATCGACGAGGCCTCGCGAACGGGCGGGCGCGTGCATCCTGGCGGGTCGGCCGCCCTCACGTCGTGAGCCGGCTCGTCGTCCTGTCGTGGCCGCTCCGCGCCGACTCGCCGGTCTGGCCGGGTAACCCGCCGGCCGCCGGAACCGAGGCCTTCGAGGCGATCGAGCGCGGCGACGCCGCCAACACGACCCTGCTCCATCTCTTCTCGCATTCCGGGACGCACGTCGACACGCCGTGGCACTTCAA
>DATBGP010000190.1:0-2376 GCA_036557925.1 Candidatus Limnocylindrales bacterium
CCCGTCGCCGGCAGATCGATGCAGATCGCCCACTTGTCGTTGCTGCTCAGGGCGTGGACGAAGGGGTGCTCCGACCCGCGATACAGGGTGTAGACCATGCCGTCCGACTGACGCTGCTGGGTGATCGGCTGGCCGGCCATCGTCTCGTCGATGTCCGACTTGTTGGCGACCGGAACGGCGTCCATTCGGCCGGAGGCCACGTCGACCGAGCGGACCTGGTACGCGCCACCGGCCCCGTCGTCGAGATGCTCGATCACGTACAGGATCGAGCCGTTCGCGGAGAGCGCGTCGAAGTCGAAGGCGCCGGGCAGCTCGATGATCCGGGCCAGCTCGAGCGGCGCGACCGAGGGCGGGATCGGCGCCCGGACGACGGCGAACCGACTGGAGGTCGGCGACCCCGAGTCGGCCCCGGTGCGCGGCTCGACGAGCACCAGGGTGGAGCCGTCGGCCGAGCGACCACTCGGGATCGGATCCCGGCCGATCGTCGGGAGCCGCCACTGGCCGTCGATCCGGAGCCGGCGGCTCGATTCCGCCGACTCCAGGACGTCGTTCCGGACCATCGTCGAGTCCCCGTCGGCTGCCGCGGAGAGGATGTGGCCCCAGGACGCGTCCGGCGCGCCGATCGGGAACGTCAGGAACGTGTGGCCCGACGTGGCCTCGATGACCTCGAGGTCCGCGTTCCCGGCCCGACCGACGGCCATGAGCGCGTTTACCCGGTCGGGGATGACCGGCGCACGCGACGCCTTCGGGGCGGGTGTGGCACCCGTCGAAGGGCTGAGGGGCGGGGCGCCTTCGCTCGCCGAAGGCGAGTGGGCGGCGGACGCGCAGCCCACGAGGACGAGCGCGGGGACGACGACCAGGATGGTGGCCGCGAGGCGGCGACGGGGACGAGCGTGCATGGGAGCCACTCCGTGGCGGCGGGCCTTCCGATCGCCCGCGGCGAACTCCCTACACCTCGCCTCGCCTTCGGGTTCCCGGCGACCGGGTCACTCCCGGAGCCCGTCGGCGATGCGCACCGCCTCGTCGAGGCCCAGCGCCGATTCGACCCGGTACGTCACGTCCCCGTCGCTCCACGCGAGCGTGTCCCCGACGAGCCGGCGATCGTCGAAGGTCGGATCGTTCGACGGGTTCACGTAGACGAACTCGTGCGGCCGGCCGGCGATCCAGTAGCCGCGCTCGCCGCGGACGGTCACGGGCTGGATCGTCGAGCCGGCGTCGAGGAGCTTCTGGAAGTAGCCCTCCTCGATGTGGCCGGGGAACTCCGAGACGACGACGCCGAGCCCGGACTCCTCGCTCGCCGGAATCCCGGGGCGTGCCAGCCAGACGAGCGAGACCCGCCCGTGCTCGTCGATCCAGACCGCGTCGGGCGGCCCCAGTCGGTCGTCCGCCGGGAGGAGGATCGGGAAGCCGGCTCGCGCGCGCGCGTCGTCGAGGGTCACGGGCTCGCCGAACCCCAGGTTCGAGCCGGGCGGCCCGCTCGTGGTGGGCGTCGGCGTCGGCGACGGCGCGATCGCCGGCGACGCGCTCGGAGAGCCGGTCGGGATCGACGGGGCGGGGGAGAGGCTCGGCGAGGGGGTCGAGCCCGGTCCGAAGACGATCCGGAGACCCGGCAGCCCGAACCCGATCGCGCCCGCGACCGCCGCGAGGGCCAGGACCAGCGCCACGGCAAGGAGGAGGCCCCGGCGCAGGGGTCGCCCCGCCGGAGCTCGCCGCCCCAGCCCGAGGCGATCGCGCAGGCGGCGCCGGGGGAGCTTGCCCGCGGCCTCGATCCGGAGCCGGGCGCGGCGCGCGGGGTCCAAGCCGTCGGCGCCCAGCGAGACCGGGGAGACCACGATTGCGCCGCCAAGCTGGCGCAGCGCCAGGGCGAGGTCGTCGTCGGAGAGCGCGCCGAGGCGCCGCGTCTCAGCCACGGCCGGGCTCCCCGTCGTGCTCCGCCAGCCGGCCGCGCAATCGGCCCAGCGCCCGCGAGAGCCGCGACTTCACGGTGCCCTTCGGAATCCCGAGCACCTCGGCCGTCTCGGCCTCGCTGAGGTCCAGGAAGTAGCGGGCCGCGATGACCTCGCGATCGTCCTCGCCGAGGCCGTCGATCGCGGCGAGCAGTGCAGCCTGGGCTTCGCGGTCGAGGACCGCCGACTCGGGCGATGGGGCCGCATCACCCGGCCGGCGGTCCTCGGCGGCCCGGAGGACGAGCGTCGCTCGACGTCCGGCCGACCGTCGTCGGTTGCGCGCCTCGTTCGCCACGATCCGGAGCAGCCACGGTCGGAACGGCGAATCGAGGCGGAACCGGCCCAGCGCCCGGTACGCCTTGACGAACGCCTCCTGGACCGCGTCCTCGGCGTCGCCGTCGGGTGCGAAGAGCGAGGCCGTCCGAACGGC
>DATBGP010000191.1:0-6427 GCA_036557925.1 Candidatus Limnocylindrales bacterium
GGACATGCCCCAGGACCAGCTCGTCGTCCGCGGTGCCCGCGAACACAACCTGAAGGACGTGACCGTCGCGTTCCCGCGCGACCGGCTCGTCGTCATCACCGGCCTCTCCGGCAGCGGCAAGTCCAGCCTCGCCTTCGACACGATCTACGCCGAAGGCCAGCGCCGGTACGTCGAGAGCCTGAGCGCCTACGCGCGCCAGTTCCTCGGCCAGATGGAGAAGCCGGACGTCGACCAGATCGACGGGCTCTCGCCGGCGATCTCGATCGATCAGAAGGGCGCGTCGCGGAACCCGCGGTCCACCGTCGGGACGGTCACGGAGATCTACGACTACCTGCGCCTGCTGTTCGCACGAGCCGGCCATCCGCACTGCCCCAACGGCCACCCGATCGAGCGCCAGAGCATCCAGCAGATCGTCGACCAGGTCCTCGCCCTTCCGGAGGGCACCCGGCTGCTCGTCCTCGGCCCGCTGATCAAGGACCGCAAGACCGAGGGGGACCGCGTCTTCGACGGCGCCCGGCGCCAGGGCTTCGTCCGGGTCCGGGTCGACGGGGAGATGTACGACCTGTCCGAGGCGCCCAGCCTCGACAAGTACAAGCGGCACAGCATCGAGGTCGTCGTCGACCGCTTCATCGTCCGCCATGCCGAGGCGCCGGAGGGCGCGACGCGGGCGCCCGACGGCCGACCGATCGATCCGGAGACCGGCGTCGTCATCCCCGATCCGGACGCGTCGCGGCTGGCCGACTCGATCGAGACGGCGCTGCGGCTCGGCGAGGGCGTGGTGCTCATCGCTCCGGCGCCGCGCGAGGGCGAGGACGCGGCGACCTTCGAGGAGCGCCGCTACAGCGAGCGGTTCACCTGTCCGTACGACGGGTTCACGATGGACGAGCTGGAGCCGCGGAACTTCTCGTTCAACTCGCCCCATGGCGCTTGCCCGGCCTGCACGGGTCTCGGCACCCGGCTCGAGATCGACGCGGACCTCGTCATCCCGGACAAGACGAAGAGCCTTGCCCAGGGCGCCCTCGTGCCGTGGGCGAAGATGCCGAACGACGCGTCGTGGCGGCTGAAGATCCTCGAGGCGATCTGCGACGCCCACGGCTGGAGCTTCCGGAAGCCGGTCAAGGACCTGCCGCCGGAGGCGATCGACTACATCCTCCGCGCCGAGAAGGACGAGAAGGTGCTCGTCCGGTATCGCCACGAGCGCGGCGAGAACACCTACAAGGCCACGTTCGAGGGGATCGTCACGAACCTCGAGCGGCGCTACCGCGAGACGGACTCCGAGTACATCAAGACCGAGCTCGAGAAGTACATGGTCACCCGGCCGTGCCCGGTCTGCGGCGGCAAGCGGCTGAAGCCCGAGGTCCTCGCGGTCACGGTCGACGATCGGAGCATCTCCGACGTCGCGATGCTGTCGGTGACGGACGCGCTCGACTGGGTTGCCCGCCTGCCGAAGGTCCTGACGGAGCGGGAGCGGACGATCGCCTACCAGGTGCTGAAGGAGATCGCCGCCCGGCTCGGGTTCCTCGTCGACGTGGGGCTGGACTACCTGACCATCGATCGGGCATCGATCAGCCTGTCGGGCGGCGAGGCCCAGCGGATCCGGCTTGCGACCCAGATCGGGACGACGCTGATGGGCGTCCTGTACATCCTCGACGAGCCGTCGATCGGGCTCCACCAGCGGGACAACGCGAAGCTCATCGCGACGCTAACCCGGCTGCGCGACCTTGGCAACACGGTCCTCGTCGTCGAGCACGACGAGGAGACGATCCGGACCGCGGACTGGGTGATCGACATCGGGCCCGGGGCGGGGGAGCACGGCGGCGAGATCATCGCGAACGGTCCGCTCGAGGCGGTCCTCGCGGAGCCGCGGTCGATCACCGGCGCGTACCTGCGCGGGGATCGGGTGGTGCCGGTGCCGCCCAAGCGGCGCAAGGGCAACCTGAAGAAGCTCGTCGTGAAGGGCGCCCGCGAGCACAACCTCCGGTCGGTCGACCTGGCGATCCCGCTCGGGACCTTCACGGCGGTGACCGGTGTGTCCGGGAGCGGCAAGTCCACGCTCGTCACCGACGTCCTCTATCGGGCGCTCGCCCGCGAGCTCAACGGCTCTCGCGAGCCGGTGGGCGCCCACGACTCGCTGAAGGGCGTCGAGCACGTCGACAAGATCATCGAGATCGACCAGAGCCCGATCGGGCGGACGCCGCGGTCCAACCCGGCGACGTACACCGGCCTGTTCGGTCCGATCCGGGAGCTCTTCGCCGGCGTCCCGGAGGCGCGCGTCCGCGGCTACCAGCCCGGCCGGTTCAGCTTCAACGTCAAGGGCGGCCGCTGCGAGAACTGCAAGGGCGACGGGATCCTGAAGATCGAGATGCAGTTCCTGCCCGACGTCTACGTGACGTGCGAGGTCTGCAAGGGCAAGCGCTACAACCGTGAGGCGCTCGAGATCCACTACAAGGGCCGGTCCATCGCCGACGTCCTCGAGATGACCATCGCCGAGGCGAACGAGTTCTTCTCGGCCGTGCCGAACGTCGCGGCGAAGCTCCAGACGCTGAACGACGTCGGGCTCGGCTACGTGCATCTCGGGCAGCCGGCCACCACCCTGTCCGGCGGCGAGGCCCAGCGGGTGAAGCTGGCCACGGAGCTGTCGCGCCGGGCGACCGGGCGGACGCTGTACCTCCTGGACGAGCCCACGACCGGGCTCCACTTCGCGGACGTGGAGAAGCTCCTCGAGGTGCTCCACCGGCTCGTCGACGGCGGCAACACGGTCCTCGTGATCGAGCACAACCTCGATGTGATCAAGACGGCCGACTGGATCGTGGACCTGGGGCCGGAGGGCGGTGCCCGGGGCGGCCGGATCATCGCCGAGGGCACGCCCGAGAAGGTCGCGGAGATGCCGGGCTCGGCCACCGGCGAGTACCTGGCGCGGGTCCTCCGCGGAGAGCCGCTCGTGCCGCTGTCGCACGTGACGTTCGCCGAGGAGGCGGGGCGCGGCAACGGCACGAACGGGCACGGACCGGCGGTCCGGATCGGCCCGAGCCGGAAGCGCGCCGCGGCCGCCGGAACTCGCTAGACGCGCCCGCGGCCGCGGCCGCCGGGACCCGCTGGGCGCGCCCCCGCATTCGATCGCAGCGGGCGTCGAGCGGCGACGAAGCCACGACGGCTACGATTCGGACGTGCCCGACATCGAGTTCGCCTTCCTCGCCGACGCTGCCGAGACCCAGCCCGGCCAGAAGTTCCACGTCCTGGGCGGCGGTGTCTCGCGGATCGGCGGCCGGACGTTCCCGCTCCGGCACCCGCACCTGGCGCTCGTGCTCGGGTTGCGCGTGACCGCGCCCGAGGTCGACCACGAGCACGAGATCCGGTTCGTCCTGCTCGACCCCGACGGGGGCGAGGTGGCCGGCGGGACGGGCAACCTCGTGGCCCGCGGCCACGCCGACGGGCGCGACGCCGTCCTGACCTTCTCGATCGACCTCTGGAACCTCACGTTCCCGTCGCCCGGCGACTACTCGTTCCGGATCCTCGTCAACGGCTCCGAGCGGAAGCGGCTGCCGCTCCTCATCACCGCGCCCGATGCCTGACGACGCGCCGTCCGTGACGGGTCGCCGGCCGCCGGCTCCGACGCCGCTCCGGCCGGGGCCGGTCGCCGGGCCCCTCCGTCACGACCTGCCCGCGGTCGACGAGGCCGGGCTGGTCGCGGCCCGGAACGCCGACCGGATGATCGCCGCGGCCCGCGACCTGGGAGCGGAGCGCTGGCTCGCCTATTTCGAGCCGATGGCCGATCGTCTCCGCGACGATGAGCCGCGCGCGCTCCGCCAGGTCGCGATGCGGGCCAGGGCCGCCTACGGCCCGAAGGATTCCGTTCGAGACGTTCTGCCGGCGGCGGTCACCGAGCCGTTCCTCGACTCGATCGACCGGCTCCTCAAGCAGCTCAACCGGCGGGACGCCGGGGCCTGACGCCGGGGGCGTGACGCCGCGGCCTGTCGCGTCGGCTCGCGCCTTGCGTCGTTCCGAACATCAGCCAGCGGACGCGTCCCGGCCGGCCGACCACTCGTCCCGCAGGATCGCCATCCGGTGGACGTCGTGGAACGTGCCGCCACGGAACATCGCCCGCCGGAGCGTGCCCTCGTGGACGAACCCGACCCGCTCGTAGACACCGCGGGCCCGGTCGTTGAAGTCGTAGACGTCGAGCCAGATCCGCTCGAGTCGGAGCTCGCCGAACCCGAACGCGAGGAGCGCCCGGAGCGCGTGGGAGCCGTAACCCTGGCCGGTGTCGGCGGGATCGCCGATCACGATGCCGAGGCCGGCGCTCCCGTTCGTCGTGTCGATCTCGTGGAGGTCGATCGCGCCCACCGGTCGCCCGTCGGCGCGCCGGCAGATGACGAAGTGCCAGAGCTCGCTGCCCTGACGCTCCACCACCCGCTCGAACCAGCCCTGCTCCAGGGCCAGGCTGAGCGGACTGCGCAGCGCGAGCGTCCGGGTCGTCTCGAGGTCGCTGAGCCACGCGACGAACCGCGGAAGGTCGTCGCGCTCGGCAGGGCGGAGATACACGAGGCCGTGGGCGATCATCGGGTGAGGACCCGGCTCCGTATCCGGCGATCGATCGGGCATGGCGCAGTCTAGGCTCGCCGGCGCTCCTCCTCGAGGCCGAGCTCCGCCGGCTCGAACGCCTCGAGCAGGAACCGGGACGGGCTCGCCGGGTCGTAGACGAGCGTGAGGGATCGCCGCGCCCGGGTCCATGCGACGTAGGCGAGCCGCCGCTCCTCCTCGAGCGCCCGCCCCGGATCGGGGGCGTCGGCCAGCGATCGACCGCTCGGGAACCGCCCGGCGTCCATGCCGATGACCGCCACATGGTCGAACTCGAGGCCCTTCGTCGCGTGGGCGGTGGCGAAGGTCAACGGCGCATCCTCCGTGCAGAGCCGGGCGAGGTCGGCCCGGCGCGCCGCGATCGCCGCTCGGAGCTCCTCGAGCGTGGCGAACGGCGCCGCCCAGGCGAGGACCGCCGCGGCGATGTCGACACGCGCGGGCATCTCGGGGTCGGCCGCGGAATGCGGCGAGTCCGCGGCCCAGCCCACCCGAACCGACTCGATGCGCGCGACGAGGGGCGTGCCGACCGGTGCTCTGTCGTCCGCGACCGCATCGAGGCACGCGTCGACGTCCGGGGAGCCGATGAGCAGCTCGACCGGCGGCGGCCGGAACGGGACACCGGCCTCGAGCGCGACGGCGATCGGGGGCAACAGCTCCCGGTTCGTGCGGGCCAGGATCGCCCGCGTGCCTTCGGTGGCCGACCAGCGGTCGAGGATCCGGGCCATCCGCACCGGCTCGTCCGCGGCATCGGCCGCGAGGACGACCGGTCCGGCTGCGGTCGGACCGGCCCGGATCGTCTTGGCGAACCGTGCCTGGTTGTGCTCGACGAGCCGAACCGCCCGCTGGACGACGGTCGCCGGGCAGCGGTAGTTCACGACGAGGTCCACGCGCCGGAGTCCGGGCAGCACGTTGGCCAGGCCCAGGACCCGGCGGACGTCCGCAAGTCGCCAGCCATAGATCGACTGGTCATCGTCACCGACGAGGAAGATCCGGTTCGCCGGGGCGGCGAGCAGGAGCGCGAGCCGGAGCTGGGCGCGATCCAGGTCCTGCGCCTCGTCGACGAGGAGATCCGTGGCGCGGGCCCGCCACCGGGCGAGCACCCGCGGATCGCCCTCGAGGAGCCGCAGGCAGCGGGCCACCAGATCGTCGAAGTCGAGGCCGCCCTCGGCGGCCAGCTCCGCCTCGTACGCGAGGAAGGCCCGGGCGACAGGCCCGGGATCCGCGTCCGTGCCGACCTCTTCGGCGGTGACCCCGAGGTCCAGCTTCAGGCGGGAGAACGCGGTATCGAGGCGGCGCCAGACCGGTGGGCCCGCATCCGGGAGCAGCCGACGCAGCAGCTCCAGCCGATCGACGAGCGGCTCGACCCGCTCGCCGGCATCGCGAAGGACTTCGAGGCCGAGCGCGTGAAACGTCCGGACCCGCACGGCCTCGGGACCGCCCGCGAGCCCGAGCGGCTCGAGCGCCGAAGCCAGCCGCTCCGCCAGCTCCTCGGCTGCCCGCCGGTTGAACGTGATGGCCACGATGGACTCGGGCGGCGCGGCCCCCGACGCGATCAGCCAGGCGACGCGCGCCACGAGGGTCGTCGTCTTGCCGGAGCCCGCCGGGGCGACGCACAGGATCGGCCCCGGCGGCGCCGTCGCGGCGGCGCGCTGGTCCGGAGCGAGCCGCTCGAGCCGCGCGACGACGGAGGGATGCAACGCCACCCCGCGACGATGAAGAGAGGCACGTATCCGGCGCTTCGCTGCGACTCCCCCGGGGCTTCACCGCCTGTCGACCGATCGTCAATCGGATTGCAATGCGCGATCCGGGCAGCCGGAGCAGACTGCCAACACGGTCACGCGCGGGCAGG
>DATBGP010000192.1:0-6888 GCA_036557925.1 Candidatus Limnocylindrales bacterium
CGGACGACGACGGCCCGGGTCGTCGTCGAGACGGACGCACCCACCGCCCAGCCTCCGACGACCGCGGCCCGCACGCGGGCCGCCCTCGGCACCACGTCGGTCCCGATCAGCACCGGCTGGGCGCCTGCCACGGACCGGACGAGCGCGATCGCCGGTTACGAGCTCCAGCGCAGTGTCGACGGCGGCACCTGGACGACGGTCGGCTCCACGGCCGCCGGCGTCCGCACGGCCGCGGGGTCGCAGACGGTCGGCCACGGCTATCGCTACCGCGTCCGCGCCCGGGACGCCGCCGGCAACTGGAGCGCGTGGGCGCCGGGCGCCAGCGTGACGAGTGTCCTCGTCCAGGATCGCGCGGCGGCCGTCCGCTACTCGGGCACGTGGTCGAAGTCGACCTACAGCCTGGCCTCGGGCGGCAGCACGACGTTCGCGAGTCGCGCCGGGGCGAGCGTCCGGACGACGTTCAGCGGCCGGGGGATCGCCCTGGTCGCCCCGGTCGGGACGACCCGCGGCAGCGCGACGGTCTACATCGACGGCGTCTCCCGGGGCACGATCAGCTTCCGCTCGTCCCGCCCCCAGAGCCGGCTGGTGATGTATGCGGCGGCGTTCCCGACCCTCGGCACCCACACGATCGAGCTGCGCCTGACGAAGAGCGCCCGCGTCGACGTCGATGCGTTCGTGATCCTCCGCTGACGGGATCGGCAGCCGCGGACCGATGAATGGCGGGTTCGTCACCCGTCATTGACGTCGGGGCACCGATCCGTGAGGCGGACCGGTTGCGGTCCTGCGATACGATGCGGTGCCGGTCGCCCAGCGGTGGACGACCGCACGAACTCGAACGACGCACGAGGACCTGCCGTGGCGCGCGCGATGTGGAAGGGGGCCATCCAGTTCGGGCTGGTGACCATCCCGGTCAAGCTCTACGTGGCGACCGAGTCGAGCTACACGATCCGCTTCCACATGCTCCACGAGAAGGACAAGTCGCGGATCCAGATGAAGACGTGGTGCCCGGTCGAGGACGAGCCGATCTCCCGCGCGGACACGGTCAAGGGCTACGAGTACGCGCCCGGTGAGTACGTCGTGATCACCGACGAGGACCTCGAGAAGGTCCCGCTGAAGACGATCCGCTCCATCGAGATCGAGCAGTTCACGAAGACCGACGACGAGGACTCGAACACCCGCTTCGTGAAGCAGGCCTACTACGTGGAGCCGGACAAGATCGGGCGGAAGCCGTTCTACCTCCTCCGATCCGTGCTCCAGGAGGAGGGCCTCACCGCGATCTGCAAGGTCGTGATCAAGGACCGCGAGGCGCTCGCCGCGCTCGATCCGTTCTCCGACACGATGCTCCTGACCACGCTCCACTGGCCCGACGAGATCCGCTCGACCGAGGAGCTGGACCTGCCGGACGAGGACTTCGACTTCAAGCCGGCCGAGCTCGCGATGGCTCGCCAGCTCGTCTCCGCGATGACGGCCGACTTCGAGCCCGAGAGCTACAAGGACGAGTACCGCGACGCGCTGATGCAGGTCATCGAGTCGAAGCTCGAGGGCGCGGAGGTCAAGGCGCCGGAGCCGGCCGAGGAGACCGGCAAGCTCGTCGACCTGATGGCCGCCCTGGAGGCGTCGGTGAACGCCGCGAAAGCCGCCCGAACCAGCGAGAAGCCCGTCAGCGTCGCCGAGGCGAAGAAGGCCCGCGAGGGCCAGGCCGCGTCGAAGCCTGCCGCCGGCCGGAAGCGTGCCGCCGCGCGGGACGAGGACGAGGCGGAGGCCGAGGCGGCCGAGCCCCGCAAGCAGCGGAAGCGCAAGACCGCCTGAGCGCCCCAGGCCCGAGAGCGCCGTCGCCGCCGCGCCCGCCCGCGTCGCCCGGGTCGTGGACGCGGCAGACTGAACGGCGATGCCGCTCGAGAAGTACTGGAAGAAGCGCGACTTCGGGCTGACGCCCGAGCCCGCGGGCGTGCCGGCGGCCGCCGGCGGCACGGGCCGATTCGTCATCCAGCGGCACCGCGCGACCCGGCTCCACTACGACTTCCGCCTCGAGATCGACGGCGTCCTCGTCAGCTGGGCCGTGCCGAAGGGCCTGACCCAGGATCCGGGCGTCCGCCGGATGGCCGTCCATGTCGAGGACCACCCGATCGAGTACTTCGACTTCGAGGGCGTGATCCCGCGGAAGCAGTACGGCGCGGGTGACGTGATCGTCTGGGATTGGGGCACGTGGGAGCCCGAGGCGGAGACGCCCGATCCGGCCCGGGCCATCGACGACGGCGAGCTGAAGTTTGTCCTCCACGGCCAGAAGAACAAGGGCCGCTTCACGATCGTCCGGACGAGCCGCCGGCCAGGCAGCGCGCCGGCCGCCGCGTTCGAGGACGACAGCGAGCAGTGGCTCCTGATCAAGAAGCGCGACGCCGACGCCGTGGCCGGCTGGGACGCCGAGGACCACCCGCAGAGCGTGAAGACCGGCCGGACGAACGACGAGGTACAGGCGAACCGCGATGCGCTCTGGGTCAGCGAGCAGCCGGCCGCGGTCGCCGGGATCGACCTGTCTGGCGCGAAGGCGCAGCGGATGCCGGACCGGATCGAGCCGATGGCGGCGACCCTGGCCGCCAAAGCCTTCAGCGACCCCGACTGGCTCTTCGAGATCAAGTGGGACGGCTACCGCGTCGAGGCAGTCGTCCGCGACGGCAAGGTCAGGCTCTGGACGCGGAACCTGAAGGACGCCGAGACGTACTTCCCGCGCCTCCTGACCCCACCGACCTGGATCGAGGCGAAGGAGGCGATCGTCGACGGCGAGGTGGTCGCCGTCGACGAAGCCGGCCGGCCGGACTTCTCGCTGCTCCAGGAGCGGATCAGCGAGCGCCGGACGGGGTCGAGCGGGGGTGGCGGGTCGGCCGGCCCGCTCGTCTACCAGGTGTTCGACCTCCTGTATCTCGACGGCCGGTCGCTGCTCGGCGTTCCGCTCGAGGATCGGAAGCGGCTGCTCCGCTCCGTTCTGAAGGACTCGCCGAGGGTCCGCTATGCCGGCCATGTCGAGGGCGACGGCGAGGCCTTCATGGAAGCGGCTCGCAAGCAGGGCCTCGAGGGCGTCGTCGCGAAGCTCCGCCGATCCCGCTACGAGCCGGGTCGCCGCACGCCGGCGTGGCTGAAGCTGAAGATCCGACCGGAGCAGGAGCTGGTCGTCGGCGGCTGGACCCCGGGCGAGGGCAACGCCCGCGATCTCGGCGCCGTGGCGGTCGGCGTCTACGAGGGCGACAAGCTGCGGTTCGCCGGCAAGGTCGGGTCCGGGTTCACCGGCGTCACCCGCAAGCGGCTCCTCGCGCTGATGGAGCCGCTGGCGATCGAGGGGCCGCCGTTCGATCCGCCACCGCCGCGCGACTATCGGGGCCGCTGGGGCGGCGATCTGCGGGGGATCACCTGGATCCGGCCGGAGCTGGTGATCCGGGCGGAGATCGGCGGCTGGACGCGCGACGGCGTCGTCCGCCAGACCTCGTACAAGGGCCTCGAGATCGGGCGCGACCCGCGCGAGGTCGTCCGGGAGCAGGCGGTGTCGTCGTCGCGCGCGGTCGCCGAGGCGGAGGCGGAAACGCCCGACCAGGCGGTCTCGACGACCGCCGCCGACGGCCGGGCGGGGAAGCGGGCGAAATCCGCCGATCCGGGAGACGATGGACCCATGCCGACGTCGACGAAGCGCTCGAAGACCGCCGCAGCCGCCGCCAGACCCCGGACCGAGGGCCCGGGCGGCCTCCCCTGGATCGCGACGGACGAGGAGCTCGAGACGCTCGCGACGATGCCGGTCGAAGGGACCTGGCACGTGGGCGGCGACCGCGGCGAGGACCTGAAGCTCACGAACCTCGACAAGCCGCTGTTCGCCCCACATCCGTCGGAGCCCGACGGCCGGCCGGTCACGAAGCGCAACCTCGTCCGGTATTTCTCGCGGATCGCGCCGACGCTCCTGCCGCACCTCGAGGAGCGGCCGCTCAACCTCCACCGCTTCCCGAACGGGGCCGAAGGTCCGGGGTTCTGGCAGAAGGACACGCCATCGACCGTGCCGTCGTGGATCCGGCGCTGGAAGGAGGTCGGGGTCGAGGACCGGAAGGCGAACCACCACGTGATCGCGGACCGCGTCGCGACGCTGGCCTGGCTCGGCAACCAGGCGGCCTTCGAGATCCATGCCTGGACGTCCCGCCTCGACCGGCCGTTCGCGCCGACGTTCGCCCTGATCGACATCGACCCGGGCACGGCGACGACCTGGGAGGAGACGCTCGTCATCGCCCGGCTCTTCCGGACCGCGCTCGAGCACCTCGGGGTCCGCGGCTACCCGAAGGTCACGGGACAACGCGGGATCCAGGCCTGGATCCCGATCGAGCCGAAGTACACCTTCTCCGACACGAGCGACTGGGTGGAGGGCCTGAGCCGGGCGATCGGGGCGACGGTGCCGGATTTGGTGTCGTGGGAGTGGGCGAAGGGCTCCCGTGGCGGGAAGGCCCGTCTCGACTACACCCAGAACCAGCCCATCAAGACGCTCGTGTCGCCGTACGCCGTTCGGCCGGCTGCCGGCGCGCCGGTGTCCGCGCCGATCGCCTGGGACGAGCTGGACGACCCGGAGCTCCGGCCGAACCGCTGGACTGTCCGGACCATCGTCGAGCGGGTCGAGCAGGTGGGCGACCTCTTCGCGGGCGCCCAGACCGACCCGCAGGAGCTGCCGCCCCTCGGGTAGCGCCGCCCGGACGACGCCGCGGGGCAACCGCTGCTCTTCGCGATGCTCATCGGAGAATCAAGGCGAGGGTTCGCGTCGTGCCCGCGGTCCGGGTGCGAGATGCTCCCACTGCCATCGCCCGCGACAGCGGTGGTCGGCGCGGCCGCGCGGACGACCCTCGCCGCGCGGGCCTCAGCGCCAGGCGCGGGGCTCCGCCGAGCGATAGGGGAGGACGAACCAGCCGAGGAGTGGCTCGCCGCTCGACTGGCTGAGGCCGGAGGGCCGGAGGGCCGGGTCGAGGTGGATCGTGATCGTCACGTCGTCGCGGTCCGGCCAGTTCGGGTCGTAGAGGTTCAGGGTCACCCCCCGCCCGTCCTCAGCGTAGCCCCAGGCGATCACCTGGTGATTGCGCACCAGTTCGCGAGGATCGACGGACGCGATCCGGACGAGGCCGAGGACGACGAGCCGGCCTGCGTCGAGCTCGCGGCGCGCGATCGGCCACTCGTGCTCGAGGGTGGATCGGGCGCGATCGCCGCCGAACGAGCCGCCCAGCGCCGACTTCCACCAATACCGGACCGGGACCGTCAGCCACGCCAGCGATTCGACCTGGCGGCGGACGATGGCGCGGAACCGCGGCGACCCGTTGGCGGGCGGCTCGGCGTCGGCCGGGATCGGGACGCCGGCCGCGAACAGGTCGGCCGCCGTGTAGACCATCCCGCCGCAGAGGCCGTCGGCAGCGTCGCCGATGCCGACGATCCGCGGGTCGAGCGGGCCGAACCGGACGGTCGGGCCGTGCGGCCAGGCGTTCGCGAAATGGAACCCGTGCGTGCTGGGACGGAACCCTTCGACCGTTCGGACGTCCATGCCGCGGAGCGTACCCGCGGATCGCGCCCGCGTCAGGGGCGCCGCGGTGGTGGGACCGGGCCGCGCGAACGAAGCGTCAGACGCCGACCGATACCCGGACGATCCCCGGCGACACGCCGAGCGCGGCCAGCGAGCCGACGTCCGGGTCGATCACATCGAGGACAACGAGGTACTCGCCCGGGACGACCGGTGCGGTCAGCGTGAAGTCGGCGGACGCCGTCTTGCCCGGGGCGAGGCCGGCGGGGAGGATCACGCTCGCCGTCCCGCCACCGGCGGCGGTGCCGTCGAGGTTCGCCGTCAGGCTGACCCAGCGGGCAACGAGCGAGGCCCGCGACGCCGGGACGAGCTCCGCCTCGCCGACCGTCGGCCGTGTCGCGGCGCGGCCCCACGGGGTGTTGCCGAGGTTCGCCACGTCGACCGTGAGTGCCAGCGGGTGGCCGACGACCGCGTTCGCCGTCGCCGGCGCTCGATAGATCGCCGTCCGCGGGCCGGTCACCCGGACCACGAGGGCCGGCAGCAGCGATTGCGTGGCCGCGTCGAACGCCAGCCCGTCCGCGTTGTGGAGCGTCGTGACGAGCCGATAGAGGCCGGGCGCCGCCGGGACCTTCACCGGGACGCTCAACCCGCCGGAGGACACGACCTTCGCCCGGACCGGAGCGACGACCTCACCGGGCGTCTCGGGCACGACGAGATCGGGCAGCTGGAGCGGCGGCGTCCCGCCTCCCGGCGAGGGCGTGGGGCCCGGTGAACTGGACGGAGCGGGCTGCGCGGACGCGGCCGGTGTCGTCCCGCCCGCTGCCTGGGAGGGCGTCTGCGCCACGAGCAGGGACGCCGGGTCGGCGCCCGCGTCGAGGCGATCCCAGCGCGTCCCGACCATCACCTTCGCCGGCAGCAGGCCGAGCGCGTCGGGCGCCATCGGGAGGACCAGCCGGGTCGACGTCCCGGCGGTCGGCGGAGCGGTCAGGTCGGGCGAGCCGAACGTGACGCCGAGGCCGATGAGCGACGGCTCGGTCACCGGCGTGACATCGATCGGGCGCCGGATCGCGCTGTTGAGCACCTGGCTGCTCGTGAGCTTCGACTTGATGACGAGCGAGCGGTGGAACCCGGACGTCACGTTGTCCGGGTCCATCTGGGCGATCGCCCCGGCCGTCCGGACGCTGTCGAACGCAAAGAAGTGATTGTTCCGGTTCGGCGCGCGCCGCCAGATCGAGTCGACCGTGGAGTGGCCGCTCAGCACCGATTTCACGTAGTACTCGGGCGAGAGGTAGGCGTCGGCGATGACGGCGCCGGCGCCCGCGGCCAGGAAGCCCGCGGCGTAGTTGTCGACCCGCTTCTGGGCC
>DATBGP010000193.1:0-2281 GCA_036557925.1 Candidatus Limnocylindrales bacterium
GATCGCGGGCTCGGCGTCCTCGTCAACCTCGCCCGCGGGAGCCTGTTCGACATCCCGCTGCTCTTCGCGACCCTCGTGACGATCGCCCTGCTCGGCATCGCCTGCTACGGCCTCGTCGTCCTCGCCGAACGCCGGCTCGTCGGCCTTCGGTAGCCCAGCCCACCCGTCCCAGCCCAGGAGGAGCTCGTGTCCCGGACCTACTCGATCGGCGCCGTCGTCGCCATCATCATCGGGATCGTCGTCGCGTTCGCGGTGGCGACCCGGAACCTCGCCCCGACGACCCCGTCCGGATCGGGCGCGCCGTCGGCCTCGGCCGAGCCGGTCAGCCTGACCGTGGGCCTCGGCTACATCCCGAGCGTCCAGTTCGCCCCGTTCTACCGCGCCGACCAGGCCGGCTACTACGCGGCGGAAGGCCTGAAGGTCGCGTTCCAGAACGAGATCGACGCGAACCTGATCCCCAAGGTTGGGCAGGGCCAGGTGGACCTGGGACTGGCCGACGGGACGAGCGTGATCCCGGCGGTCAGCCAGGCGATCCCGATCAAGGACGTCGCGACGATCTACGGGAAGTTCCCCTCGATCGTGTTCGCCAAGGCGTCGTCCGGGATCGCCTCGGCGGCCGACCTGAAGGGCAAGCGGATCGGGATCCCCGGGAAGTACGGGTCGTCCTGGATCATGCTCCAGGCGCTGCTCGCGTCAGCCGACCTGACACCGGCCGACGTCACGATCGTCGAGTACCCGGACTTCGGGCAGGGTGCGGCGGTCGCCGCAGGCGCGGTGGATGCGGCGACGGGCTTCGTGAACAACGAGCCGGTCCAGCTGGAGCTGGCCGGGACGAAGACGACGGTGCTGGCCGTCGACCAGATCACGCCGCTCCCCGGGCCGGGGATCATCGCCTCGACGTCGATGATCTCGTCGAAGCGGGACGCGGTCGCCGGGTTCATCCGGGCGACGCTGAAGGCGATGAACGAGATCGCGGCGAAGCCGTCCGTGGGCGTCGACGCGTCGATCCAGGCGGTGCCGGACCTCGCGAAGGACCGCGACACGCAGGACGCGATCCTCGCCGCGACGATCGCGGCGTGGCGGCCCGCGGACGCGGCGTCGGGGGCGCCGCTGACCGGCGCCATCGATCCGGCCGACTGGGACGCCTCCGCCGCGTACATGACCTCGCTGGGCGGCCTCGTGTCGAAGCCGGTCACGTCGTCGGACCTGGTGGACACGTCGTTCACGTCGGGGTCGTAGGAGCCACCGCCAGCCGCTATCGTCGGGGCGTGAGCCCCGCCATCGATCTGCCGATCGCTCCGCCGTTCGCCCTCCGCGCCCGGGTGATCACGCCGCTCCCCGGCGGCCGGACCCGGGACCTCGCCGACGGCCTCGTCGAGGTCGACGCGGCCGGGCGGATCGTCTCGGTCGAGGCGGCCGGCGCGGCGGCCGTGGATCGTCGCGCCGCCGCGATCGATCTCCGGCCCTGGGTCGTCCTGCCCGGCCTGGTCGACCTCCACGCCCATCTGCCGCAGGTCCCGAACGCGGGCCTGGGCTATGCGCTGCCGCTGCTCGAGTGGCTCGAGCGCCTGACGTTTCCCACGGAGCGGTCCTGGGCGGATCCGGCCGTCGCCGAGCGGCTCGCGCCGGCGATCTTCCGGGCGTTTGCCGCGGCCGGCACGACGACGGTCGTCGGCTACGGGGTCGTCTACGAGGCCGCGATGGACGTCGCCTTCCGGGCGGCCGAGGCACACGGGATCCGGGCGATCCTCGGCAAGGTGATGATGGATCGGGTCACCTACGACCCGACGATCGAGCCGTCGACGATCCTCGAGCGCTCGCTGCGCGAGAGTCGGGCCCTCGCGGAGCGCTGGCACGGCGCGGCCGACGGCCGGCTCGGCTACGCGGTCACGCCGCGGTTCGCCGTCTCGTGCACGGCCGAGCTCCTGCGCGAAAGCGCGTCGCTCGCCCGCGAGCTCGGCTGCTGGTGGCAGACCCACGTCTCGGAGGACCCGGGCGAGATCGCCGAGGTCTCCCGACTCTTCCCCGAGGCCCGCGACTACGTCGACGTCTACGACCGCGCCGGGGGCCTCGGCGAACGATCGATCCTCGCCCATGCGATCCATCTCTCGCCGCGCGAGGAGGCCCGGCTCGCGGAGACCGGGACCCGGATCGCCCACTGCCCGACCTCGAACCTGTTCATCGGCGCCGGCGTGATGCCCCTCGCGTCGCGTCTGGCCGCCGGGCTGACGGTCGGGCTCGGGTCGGACGTGTCCGGCGGCGCCGAGCTGTCGCTGTTCGG
>DATBGP010000194.1:0-2199 GCA_036557925.1 Candidatus Limnocylindrales bacterium
TGTCGATCTCGCGGGAGACCGTCGTACGAGGGACGTGGAACGATGCGGCTGCTGATCGCCGGGGGCGGGACGGGCGGACACATCTACCCGGCGCTCGCCGTGGCCCGCTCGCTCCGCGAGCGGCCCGAGCGTCCGACCGCGCCTGAGCTCGTCTGGGTCGGCGGGCATCGTGGACTCGAGGCGGACCTCGTCCGGGAGTCGGGCATCCGCGTCCGACGCCTGGTCCTCCGATCGCTCCGGACGGTCGATCTGTCCGTCAACACCGTCCTCGATCCGGTCCGGCTCGCCCTCTCGGTGCCCCAGGCCGCGGCGATCCTCGCCGCGGAGCGGCCGGCGGCGATCCTGACGACCGGCGGCTACGTGGCGGTGCCCGTGCTCATGGCCGCCGCGCCGCTCCGGATCCCGGTGGTCCTCTGGGAGGGCAACGCGATCCCGGGCCGGGCGGTCCGGGCGACGGCGCGCCTGTCCGATGCGATCGCCGTCTCCTACGAGCGGGCGGGCCGGCTCCTCGCCCCGGCGAACGCGCCGACCTATCTGACCGGCACCCCGATCCGGGACGTCTCGGCGATCTCGCGCGCCGACGCGCGGGCGCGGCTCGAGGTGCCGCCGGACGCGCCGACGGTCCTGATCTTCGGCGGCTCGCAGGCCGTGCGCCGGTTCAACGCCGCCGTCGCGGAGGCGCTGCCACGGCTCGTCGAGCGCGTCCACGTCCTGCACGTCGCCGGGGAGAGCGGCTACGCCGCCGCCCTCGCGGAGCGGGAGCGTCTGCCGGCCGAGGTCCGGGAGCGCTATCGGCCGTACCCGTTCCTCCGCGAGGACATGCTCGCCGCGCTTGTTGCGACGGACCTCGTCGTCGGCCGGGCCGGGTCGTCGACGCTTGCCGAGGTCACCGCGCTCGCCATCCCGTCGGTGATCGTCCCGTATCCGCACGCGGGGGCGCACCAGAGCGCAAATGCCGACACGCTCGCCGAGGCGGGCGCGGCCCGGGTGATCCCGGACGAGGCGTTCGACGCTGACGCGCTGGTCGCGGCCACGGATCTCCTCTTCGACGACGCGGCGCGGGGCGCGATGTCGGAGGCGGCCCGGAGCCTGGGCCGGCCCGGTGCGGCCGAGGCCGTGGCGCGGTTGACGCTCGCGCTCGCAGACCGGAAGCCGCTGCCGTCCGTCGAGGCGATCGAGGCGATCGCCCGAGACGGGGCGGCAGCGGCCGGACGAGGAGCCGCGTGACCGGTCCGGCCGCCGTCCAGCCGTTCGACGCCCTCGCGGTCGGGACGGCGATCCAGCGCCGGATCGGGGTGAAGACGTCGCGCGATGAGCCGCTGGCGCGGTTCACGACGATGCGGGTGGGCGGCCCGGCGGACCTGTTCGCCACCGTCCACAACGTCCACGAGCTCCGGGCGATCGTCCGCTACGCCCGCGCCCAGGCCATCCCATTGACGCTCCTCGGCCGGGGCAGCGACGTGGTGATCGCCGATGCCGGCATCCGCGGCCTCGTCGTCCAGAACCGGGCGGAAGGCTCCCGGATCGACGGCGATCGGTACGTCGCCGAGTCCGGCGTCCCGATGGCCCGCGCGGCGACCGAGGCGCAGAAAGCCGGCCTGACCGGGCTCGAGTTCGGGCTCGCGATCCCGGGCACCGTCGGCGGAGCGGTCTGGGCCAATGCCGGCGCCCACGAGAGCGACGTCGCGGCGGTCCTCGACTCGGCCCAGGTCCTGCTCGCCGACGGCTCCGAGGCGACGCTCACCGCCGCGGAGCTGGACCTGGCCTATCGCGACAGCCGCCTGAAGCACGCCGACGAGGTCGTCCTCGCGGCGACGTTCCGTCTGAGCTCGGCCTCGCCCGAGGAGATCGCCGCCCGGCTCGACGAGATCCGTCGCTGGCGCCGCGACCACCAGCCGCTCGGGATCCCATCGGCGGGATCCACGTTCCGGAACCCGCCGGGCGACTCCGCCGGACGGCTGATCGATTCGATCGGCTGGAAGGGCCGGACCCGGGGCGGGGCCACGGTCTCCGAGAAGCATGCGAACTTCGTCGTCAACGACCGGAAGGGGACCGCCGCCGACGTCCGCGGTCTCGTCGACGACGTCGCGGCCGCGGTCGAGCGTGAGACGGGGGTCCGGCTCGAGGAGGAGATCGTGTTCCTCGGCGACTGGGCGGCGGCGGGCCGGCCGTGAACGCCGGCAAGCACCCGCCCATCGT
>DATBGP010000195.1:0-8001 GCA_036557925.1 Candidatus Limnocylindrales bacterium
ATCCAGCCGGTGTACCTGCGCTCGAACAGCGCGAAGTTCCCCGCGTTCGAGCGGGTCGTGGTCGCCTCGTCGAGTCACGTCGTCTGGGCGCCCACGCTGTCCGAGGCCCTCGACAAGTTCCTGGCGGAGCAGGGATCGAGCGGCGGGCCCTCGCCATCGCCGAGCCCGACACCGTCGCCGAGCCCCGGTCCCTCGGCCGCACCCACGCCGACGCCGGCCCCGGGCGGCTCGCCACTCCCCGGTGACGTGAGCGCGCTGATCGCCTACGCGAACGAGCATTTCGACAAGGCCGAGGCGGCGCTGCGGGCCGGCGACTTCGCGACGTACGGCACGGAGATCGAGCTCGTCCGGAACGCCCTGGCCCAGCTCGAGGGGCTGACCGGCGGCGTGGCGCCGTCCGGCGCCCCGACGGTCCCGTCCGCGGAGCCATCGGCGGCCGCGCCGGGCGCCTCGCCCAGCCCCGCCCCGTGACGACGCGGGGCGCGACGCTCGCCGCCCTGCTCGCGGCCCTCGCCCGACCCGCCTGGTGGCTGCTGGGGCTGGCCGGGTTCCTGGCCCGCGGCGGGATCGTCCTGTTCCTGCTCGCGATCGTGACGCTGCCCTCGCCCCTCGCGATCTCGAACGTCGTCGCGCCGCTCCTGATGCCCATCGTCTTCGGTGGGGTCACGCCGGCGCTCGCCGCCCTGGTCGCGACCGGGATCGGCAGCATCGTCGCGCTCGTGCTCGTTGGCGCGCTCATCGGCGCGGCGACGGAGGTCGTCCTGATCGACGAGGCTCGGGACGCCGCGGTCGAGGAAGGCGTCCCGGTGGTCCCGCGGCCGCTCACCGGCCGGTGGCTGATCGGCCGGGTGGCGATCGCCCATCTCCTCGCCCACATCCCGCTCGTCGTCGTCGCGGCGCTCGGCTCGATCCAGATCGTGGGTGTGGCCTACCTCGAGCTCACCAGCCCCGTGGACGTCGTCACGCCGCTGCCGCTCCGGATCGTCGGCGGCGCGATCGCGCCGATCCTGGCGATCGTCGTGGCCTGGGTCGTCGGCGAGATCTCGGGCGGGCTGGCGGCGCGGTCGATCGTCCTCGGCGGCAGCTCGGTCCCGAGATCCGTGAGCCGGGCGTACGGCGACCTCGTTTCGCGGCCGGGCTCGGCGCTGCTGCCGGGCCTCCTGACGACGGGCCTCCTCGCGCTCGACCTCGCCGCGATGCTCGCGGCGGTCGCGCTCGCTTGGACGATCGCCCGCTCGCGGCTCGTCGAGATCCCGGCGGCGCCGGTCGCGATCGGCCTCGCGCTCGCGTCGTTCGCCGCGATCTGGTGCCTGGCGCTGCTGGTCTCGGGACTCATTGCCGCGTGGCGGAGCGTCGCGATGACGTTCGAGGCCGAGCGCGTCGCATCGGCCGATGCGCTTCGTCGCGCGCATCCGGATGACCCGGACGGGCGATCCGTGGCCGGGACATTCGGGGCACCGGCGAACAGCCGACCGGGGGACTGGTCCGCGCACAACGGGGGTGGCAGCCTGTAGGACCGGCCGCGGGTGGATCGGCCGGACGGCTGCGAGGTTCATCATGGCGACGAAGACGGTCGTGTGCCCCGAGTGCGGGGAGGCGGCCGCTCCCGGTCGGTACGCCTGCGCCGATTGCGGCGCGCTGCTCGCCGCGGTCGGCACCTTCGCGCGGCGCTGGGAAGAGTCGGAATCGCTCCCGGACCGCACGTCCGGCGCGGAGCCGTTGAGCGCACCCGTCGCGGAGCCGTTGCCTGAGCCGGCGCCGGTGTCCGCAGCCGCAGCCCGGGTCGAGGGGGCCCCGGCCGATCCGCCCGTCGCCGCCGAGCAGCCGGTCGCGCTCGCGGAGCCGCTCGCGGTCGCGGAGCCGCTCGCCGTGGCCACGCCACCCCGCACCGTGCCGGCGATCCTCGGCCTGCTCGAGGCCGTCCCCACGGCCGAGCCCCAGACCGACGATCCGGTCGAAGGGGTCCCTGAAGCGGTGCTCGAAGCCGTCCCGGAGGCGCCATCCCCGGAGCTGGCCGCCGAACCTGCCGCCGCGCCGGCGGCCGGCGTCGCGGAGCCCATCGCCGAGCCGGTCCCCGTCGACGAGCCTTCGGCCACCGAGGGCTTCGACGGCGCCGCCGACGTCGACCCCTCCAATGCCGACGCGGACCTCGACACCGCCTACGGCGATGCCGGCGCCGACGACGATGACGAGCAGCCGACCCTGATCCCGGACGATCTCGAGCCGCCCGTCCCGGCGTGGCCGAACCGGGTGATGCCTCGCTCGGGCGCCGCGACCGCCGTCGAGACCGCCGCGGCGGAGAGCGCCGCCGCCACCGATGGCGCGCCCGCCGGTGGTGCCGTCGCGGCGCCCCAGTGGCCGCCCGTCGGCGCCGTCGATCCGACGCCGCGGCCCGTGCCCCGGACGCCGGCCGGCGCCTACCTCTCGCCCGCGGCTTCTCCCGCCGCGGTCCCGGCGGTCCGGCCGCCCGCCTTCGTCCGCGCCCCGGTTCCCGCGGCGGCCGCCGCGGTCGTCGCGCCGGCGGCCGCCCTCGAGGAGCGGGCGACGCTCGGCGAGACCCTCGACGCGCTCGGCATCACCAGCGATTTCCCGCGCCGCCTGATCGGCGCGGGTGCGGCCGTCACCGCCCTCGGCTTCCTGCTGCCCTGGGCGAGCGCCCTGATCGGCGGCGAGCTCGGTGGTGCGTACTGGAGCCGCTGGGGCATCGCCGGCGGCGGCCACTGGATCGTCGTCGCCGGACTCGCCGGCCTCGTCGTCCTCGCCCTCGCCGGCGATCGGTTCAAGGCGACGCCGGTCGGCGCGATCGCGACCGTCGCCGCCGGCCTCGTCCTCGGCCTGCTCTGGCCGTACGTGTTCGGCCTCGGCGACGCCTCGGTCGGCGTCTGGACCGTCCTGGGCGGCGCGATCGTGCTCGGAATCGGCGGAATCCTCGATCTCCGCCGTCACGATCCCGAGGAGCCGACCGTCTAGGGCTCTGGCCTCAGGGGGCCGAACGGCCCCTGCTACACTGCGCCGGATGCCGGCCCGCCCCCAGGCGGAGCACGGTTCGGCGGGGAGCAATCGGGCGAGACGCCGCACGGAGGCACGCACCGGGTCGCATGGACCAGATCCTCTCAGGCGTCGGCGATGCCATCGCCGGGTTCTTCGGCAACCCGATCGTCCAGCTGGCGCTCCAGGCGATCGCCGTCTACCTCGTCGTGCTCTGGCTCGCCGGCGCGTACTGGGCGTTCCGCGACATGCAGCAGCGGAACGAGAACCCGATCCTCCCGTACCTCGCCGCGGCGTTCGTCATCGTCTTCACCCCGATCTTCTTCCCGCTCGCGATCTTCGTGTACAAGATCATCCGGCCCCACGAGAAGATCGGCGAGACATACGAGCGGAACCTCGCCGAGGAGGCCCTCCTCGCCGAGGTCGAGGCGATCAAGACCTGCCCAACCTGCGCCCGCCGCGTCCACGAGGAGTGGATCATCTGCCCCACCTGCCGGACGCGGCTGAACCGGGTCTGCCCGAACTGCAGCCGGCTCGTCGGGCTCGACTGGTCGCTCTGCGCCTGGTGCGGCAAGGACTTCGAGCGGCCGGCCACGGCCCTCGCCGCGTCGTCCGGCGGCCGTCCCGCTCCGGCGCCGATCACGCCCCTGCCCGCGGGCGACGATGCGCGGATCGCCCGCGACACGACGTACGTCGGGCCGGAACGGCGAACCGGCACGGATCGGTCGATCGCCCGCGCTCGCGCGACCTCGGCCCGGGTCGCCGCGCCACGCCAGACGCCGGACGTCCTGCCCGAGAGCTGACGCCGGGCCGCGAGCCCGGATCGACCGGCAGCCGCCGACTCCCGAACGCATCGCCGGGTAAGGTTGCGCCCCGACGTGACAGACGACCCCGATCCGAACGCGCCCACCCCGCCTGACGAGTCGCCCCCGTCCGATCCGGAGGCGGCGCCGACGCGTCCCGGGCAGGGCACCTTCACGATCGAGGGCCGCGCCGCGCCCGGCCTGTTCGTCGTCGGCTGGCTGGCGACGCTGCTCGGACTCGGCATCGTGTTCGTCGGGGCGCTGGCGCCGTCGGGGCTGCTCGTCTACTTCGTCGGCCCGGTCGTGCTGGCGATCGGGCTGATCGCCGGCGCGGGCAACCAGGCGATCGAGCGGCGGGCCCGCGGCGAGGCCTACGCGGGTCCGTCGCCCTACCTCGTGTTCGCCGCGATGATCGCGGCGACGTACGCCGTCGGGTTCCCGGTGGGGGCGCTCCTGTCGGCCATCCTCGGCTCGGCGAACGTCGCGGACTACGTCGTCCGGTTGATCGGCGTCGCGCTGCAGGCGCTCGTGTTCATCGGCGTCGTCCGCCTCACGGTCGTCGGAACGAATGCCCTGTCCTGGACGGAGATGGGTTGGCGCCGGCTCGACGTGAAGGCGTTCGGCGACCTCGCGACGGGGGCCGCGCTGGCGCTGCCGGTCATCGGCCTGACGGCCGTCCTGGCATCAGTCCTCGTGACGATCTTCCGGGTCACCCCGGAGGCGCCGTTGCCGGCGACCGGCGTCGCCGCGGGCCTCGTGATCCAGCTGATCGCGGGCGCCGTCATCGCCCCGATCGCCGAGGAGACGGTGTTCCGCGGCTTCGCGATCACGGCCTGGCGGCGGACGGTGGGGGACAACGGCGCGCTCATCCGGGCCTCGCTGCTGTTCGCGCTGGCCCACGTGCTCACGGTCGGCGGCGACAGCCTCGGTCAGGTCGGCGGGTTGATCGTGGTCGGATTCGCGACCCGCCTGCCGGTGGCCATCGCGCTCGGCTGGCTCTTCCTCCGGCGCGGCTCGATCTGGGCGCCGATCGGTCTCCACATGGCCTTCAACGGGATCCTCCTCGTGATCGGCGAGCTGGCGGTGAGCTCGGGCCTCGGGTCGAGCTGAGACGTCGCGCCGGACCACGCCCGGACGTCATCGGGCGTGCAGCCTCGGTGAAGCCCGCGGTGAGCGCCGGATGAGGGCCTCCCGATATCGTCGACTGCGTTCCCGGATCCGGATGGCGGGAGGAATCGGCGGGCTTCCGTCGTTCGGATCCGGGGACGCCTGATCCTCGTCGGCGGAGGCGCGAATGGACGGTCTGCGACCCGGGTCCCTGGTGGCTTCCGGCCGCGCGATCCGCGAGCTGCCGGCGGACGAGCGGCCCCGTGAGCGGCTCGCCCTGCGCGGTGCGGCCGGGCTTTCCTCGGCCGAGCTGATCGGGCTGCTGTGGGGCTCCGGCTCGCGCGGCCGATCGGCCGTCGACGTCGCCGCGGACGCCCTCGCCCGCCACGACGGGCTGACGGGGCTGGCCCGGGCGAGCGATCGCGAGCTGGAGGCGGTCCCGGGCGTCGGCGAGGCGCGGGCGGCCCAGCTGATCGCGGCGTTCGAGCTCGGCCGCCGCCTGCTGGCCGACTGGCCGGCCGGTCGCTGGGCGATCCGATCGCCCCGGGACGTCGCGGACCGACTGCTGCTCCAGATGGGCCGGCTGGAGCGGGAGGAGCTGCGGGTCGTCCTGCTGAACACGAAGAACGTGGTCCTCCGCGTCGCGACGATCTACCAGGGCAACGTCTCGTCGTCGCTCGTCCGGGTGGGCGAGCTCTTCCGCGACGCGGTCCGGCTGAACGCGACGGGGCTGATCCTCGTCCACAACCACCCGTCGGGCGACCCGACGCCATCGCCCGACGATCTCCACCTGACGGCCGAGGCGCTCGCTGCGGGCCGGCTGCTCGACATCGACCTCCTGGACCACCTCGTCGTCGGCCACGACGCGTGGGTCTCGCTGCGGGACCGGGGCGTCTCGTTCGACCGCGTGAACCGCCAGGTGGGATAGCCGGGCCGTTCGTGGCGAACCCGGCGGCCCTCGATCGGGTATCGGAGCGTGATGCCTGCGACGACCCGCCGACTGTCCACCGCCGTGGCCGGGCCGCTCCTGATCGTGGCCGCCTGCAGCGGCTCGTTCGGAACGCCGAGCGTCGCCGGGCCGTCCGCCGCGACCGACCCGAGCACCGGCGCGTCCCCGTCGGCAGCGCCGTCCGCGACCCAGGACCCCTCCGTGGCGCCGTCGATCTCGGCGTCGCCCTCGGTGACGGGCCTCCGCACCACCTCGATCCGGCTCGACGGCGAGGGCCCGATCGACATCGCCCTCGACGGCCGGACGGCGTGGGTCATCGCCACCGACAGCGGCGACCTCCTCGCGATCGACCTGGACGGCGGACCAGCCCGGAGCTTCGATGTCGGCCCCGCCGGATCGCACGTGATCCTCGGCGGGCCGGACGAGGTCCTCGTGGCGAAGTTCGACGCCGGCGGCGGCAACCCGGTCGTGACCGTGAAGCCGTCGACCGGGGCGATCGGCGGCGTCGCGACGGGACCGCTCGCGGGCTTCGACCTCGCGTCCGACGGCCGGGTCTGGGCGCTCGGCACGGCCGGCGAGATCGTCCTCGTCGACGCCGGGCACGACCAGGTCGTCGGCCGGTCGAGCATCGCCGTCCACCCGAACGAGCACCTCGACGCCGTCACGGCCGGCGACGCGTTCTGGGCCTCCAGCGACACGACGGGCGTGCGCCGCCTCGAGGCGAAGGGCGCAACGACCCCGAGGGTCACCGCCGAGATCGAGACCGGCGGCGGCATCCCGCTCGCCGTCGCCCGGGGCCTGGTCTGGGGCGCCCGTCCCGACGAGCTCTGGGGGATCGATCCGAAGACGAACGCCGTCACGGTCCACGTCCCGCTCCGCGGCCTCGACGAGATCCTGGACCTCGACGTCGACGAGGCCGGCAAGCACGCCTGGATCGCCGCTCGGAAGCCGGGCCGCGTTGGCGTCGTGGTGGGCGTCGAGATCCCGTCAGGCCGGGTGCTGGGCGAGGTGCCCGTCTCGCTGCCGGCGGGGATCGCGATCGGGTCGGATCGCGTCTGGGCCACGAACTACGACGGCGACGAGCTGATCGGCATCGTGCCGCCGTCCGCCTGACGGGTCCGGGCAGAATGGGGCGATGCTGATCATCGTCCCGCCCTCGGACACGCAGCAGGCGCCGCCCGAGGATGGTGAGCCCGTTCGGCTCGAGGACCTGTCGTTCCCGGCCCTGAGCGCCACCCGGTCCCGGATCCTGGATGCCCTGGTCGAGACGAGCGCCGGTCCCGATGCGTTCAGCCGTCTCTACGCCAGGCCGTCGATGGCGGGCGACCTCGCCCGCAACACGCGCCTGCGTGAGCTGCCGACACGGCCCGCCGCGGAGGTCTACACGGGCCCGCTCCACCGCGCGCTGGACCTCTCGACGCTCGCCGACGACGCCCGGGCGCACGCAGCCCGCGAGCTCGTGATCGCCTCCGCGCTGTGGGGGGCGCTGCGACCCGACGACCGGATCCCGGCCTACCGGCTCGACGTCTGCTCGCGCCTCGTGGGCCTGGACCGGCTCGAGCCCACGTGGCGGACGGTCATCCCGGACGTGCTCGCGGAGGCTGCCGATGACGGTGTGATCCTCGATCTCCGGAGCCAGGGGTTCCAGGCGATCGGGCTGCCGGCCGGCCTCGCCGATCGGACGGTGACCCTGAAGGTCCGGCAGCGAGTCGACGGCGGCTTCATCGGCGACGTCGTCGCGAAGCGGGCCCGGGGCGAGGCTGCCCGTCACCTCCTCGAGACCGGCGCCGATCCCGACGATCCGGACCAGCTCGCCGACGCGCTCGCCGAACGCTGGCCGATGGAGCTCGAGCCGCCCCATCGACCGGGCCACACGTGGACGCTCCGCCTGACCCTCGACGATTGAGTCGCGGGAAGGCGTCCGCCCGGCGGCTTGGGACCGCCCGGGTATACTGCACGCGCTTCCCCGCCTGAACATCCGAGCGCGCGATCCGCCTTCTGCCCGCCTGCGGAGCCGCAGCGTTCGACCGATCACCATCGATCACACCGCGAAGGACCCGCTCGCCTCATGCTCGACCGCTTCCTCGGCCTCTTCTCCCGCGACATCGGGATCGATCTCGGGACCGCGAACACGCTGGTCCACGTCCGGGATCG
>DATBGP010000196.1:0-4415 GCA_036557925.1 Candidatus Limnocylindrales bacterium
GCGATGCCGCCGACGGGCCATCGGGGAACCGCCGGAACCTGTGGAGACCGGCACGTTTGACCGATCGCCGTCGGCCGGAGTACGTTCGCCGTCCGAACGCCGGCCACGGGAGGACCGGCCGGTTCGACCGTTCCCCGCCTCCGCCGCCGTGCCCCGGCAGGACGCGCCGTGGGTCCCGTGGTCGAAGGCGCGGTTCAGGTCCGAGGAGCAGGGCCCCGGGGGCCCGAAAGGGAGGTCCATGAACCGTCGTTTCGGCGCGGCCGTCGCGGTCGCAGCCCTGATCGTCGCCGGCTCGATGCCGGCCACCGTGGCGGCGGCGAAGCCGTCGGGCCGGACGTTCACCCACCTGGACGTCAGCAGGATCGACCCCCAGATCACCCCGGCGATCCTGTCCAACAAGCCGGTCACCGTCATGGTCGAGCTGGCGGACACGCCGGCCACGAGCCGCCGCGTGACGAAGGCCCAGCAGGTGGCCGCGGCCCGCCAGATGAAGACCGGCCAGGATGCCCTGAAGACGCGGATCACGAAGGCCGGCGGTCGCGTCGTCGGGCAGTACCAGTACGCCTACAACGGCATCAAGGTCCGGATCTCCGGCAAGGGCGTCGCGGCGCTCGCCGCGCTGCCGGGCGTCACCGCGATCCACGGGATGCGGGCGATCACGCTCGACAACGTCCGGAGCGTCCCGTTCACGACGGCCCCGGCGGCCTGGGCGGACCTCGGCATCACCGGCGCCGGCCAGACGATCGCCGTGATCGACAGCGGCATCGACTACACCCACGCCAACTTCGGCGGACCCGGCACGAAGGCCGCGTTCGACGCGAACAACCCGAAGATCGTCGAGCCCGCCTCCTTCCCGACGGCCAAGGTCATCGCCGGCTGGGACTTCGCAGGCAACGACTACGACGCGACCGGGGACGAAGGGTCGGTCACGCCGGCACCGGATCCCGACCCGCTCGACTGTGACGGCCACGGCTCGCATGTGTCCGGCACGGCGGCCGGCGACGGCGTCCTGGCCAACGGCCACACCTACACGGGCCCGTACAACGGCTCGACGTATTCGAACTCGTTCGCGATCGGCCCCGGCGTCGCCCCCCAGGCGAAGCTCGTCGCCCTGAAGGTCTTCGGCTGCAAGGGCGCCACGGACCTCGACGTCGACGCCCTCAACTGGGTCGGCCAGTACAACGCGACGCACGCCGACGCGATCGACGTCGTGAACATGTCGCTCGGCGCGCCGCTCGGCCGCGACAGCGACCCGAGCGCAGTCGCCACGAACGCGCTCGTCTCGTCCGGGGTCGTCGTCGTGGCTTCCGCCGGCAACGAGGGCCCGAACGCCTACATCACCGGTGCGCCGGGCGCGGCGACGAGGGCGATCTCGGTCGCGGCGGAGGACGCGCTGCCGTCCTTCCCGGGCGCGGTCGTCGACTTCGCCACCGCGGCGGACATCACGAACGCGAACAACCAGAGCGCCTTCCCGCGGCTGCCGGTCAGCGGCACGCTGAAGGTGATCAAGGACTCGACCGGCGCGCTCAGCCTCGGCTGCTCCGCGGCCGACTACGGCACGCTCCCGCCGAACGCGATCGTCGCCATCCAGCGCGGCGTCTGCGCGTTCGTCGACAAGGGCGCGGCCGCCTTCGCGGCCGGCGCGGTCGGGATCATCGACATCAACCGCGACGACATCGCGGACCCGAACGAGCTGCCGACGTTCATCGGCTACAACCCCGAGCTCTTCGACATCCCGATGATCGGGGTGGGGCGCGGGGTCAAGGCGGCGATCATCGCCGCGGACGGCCAGGCGGTGACGCTCAAGGCCGGGCCCACGCTTCCCAATCCGACCTACAAGCAGCTGACGGACTTCAGCTCCGGCGGGCCGCGCAACGGTGACAGCTCGCTGAAGCCGGACGTCGCGGCGCCCGGCAACTCGATCGTGTCGACGCTCGTCGGCAGCGGCAACCAGGGGACGACCCTGTCCGGGACGTCCATGGCGTCGCCGCACGTCGCGGGCATCGCCGCGCTCGTCCACGCAGCCCACCCGACGTGGAGCCCGCTCGCGGTGAAGGCCGCGATCGTCGGCACCGCGTCGTCGTCGTCCGCGAACATCGTCGGCTACGACGTCCGGACCGCCGGCGCCGGCGCCGTCCAGGCCCGCAAGGCCGTCGCCACCGTCGCCTACGCGACGACGCCGGACGGCACGGCCAGCCTCTCGTACGGCTACGACCAGCTCACGCGGGCGTACCGCGAGACGAAGACCATCACGATCCACAACACGAGCAACCGGGCGATCCGCTACACGGTCCGCGGCCAGGGCATCGTCGGCGTCAGCCCGTCGTCGGTCCGCGTGCCCGCCCACGGGACCGCGACGGTGCGGGCGACGGCCCGGCTCTCGTCGGACCGGGTCGCCGCCCTGCCGACGAACTCCGTGCTCCTCGGCGGGCTCGAATGGGGCGGGGTGAGCGCGTTCAGCGGCACGATCGTCGCCACGCCGACGTCGTCCGGGCCCGGGATCTACCCGATCCGCGTGCCGTTCCTCGGGACGCCGCGCGGCCTCTCGGACATCACCGCCAGCCCCCACAGCAACCTGGCGAAGTCGGGCTCGGTCAGGACCGGGTCGATCGCCGTCCGGAACCGGGGCATCCACGCCGGGTTCGCCGACGTGTACGCCTGGGGCCTCTCGGATCGGCGCGACGTCCGGAGCGCGATCGCGACGATGGACATCCGGGCGGTGGGCCTCCAGGTCCTGCCGGCGGAGGCCCTGACGGGCGCTCCGGACCCGAACGACGCCTCGCTGATCTTCGCGATCAACACGTGGGGCCGGTGGTCGTCGGCGAGCTCGAACGAGTTCGACATCGCGATCTACGGCAGGAACAAGGTCGATCCCGACTTCGTGATCGTCGGCGCCGACTTCGGCGCGCTGACGGCCGGCGAGTTCGACGGGACGACGGCGTCCTTCATCTTCGACCGGGACGACAATCTCGTCGACGCCTGGATCGCCGATGGCCCGGCGAACAGCTCGACGATCCTCCTTCCGGCGCTCGCGAGCGACATCGGCCGGACCCCGACCGACAGTGCCTTCACCTACGCGGTGGCGGGCTTCTCGGTCGAGGATGACTCGCTCGTCGACTCGGTCGCCGGCCAGGCGCAGTTCGACGTCTTCCATCCGACGATCGAGACGGGCCAGTTCGTCGAGGTCGCTCCCGGTGACCGGGCGTCGATCCCGGTCTCGGTCGCGAACGGCGGGACGAAGTCGAAGGGCTGGATGGTCGTCACCCTGGACGACCGGAACGGGTCGTCGCAGGCCGACACGGTGGCGCTCCGCCGGCGGTAGCGCCGCAGCTCCTGCGTTCGGACACCGTGGAACGGCCCCGGCGCGAGCCGGGGCCGTTCCGTCTTCCGGGTCCGGCCTGGGAGGAGAAGGGAGCCGGATCCGGGGCCGGGGACACGCGGCGGATTGGAGACGCCGCGGACTCCGTCAGGCGCTGGATGCCAGCACGGTCGGAAAGGTTCGGCTGCCGCGGGGCTCGAAGCCGACCTCGGCGACGCGCTGGCGGGACCGGGACGTGGCCCGGGCGAGGGCGACGCGATAGGTGGCGTCCGTCTCGGGCAGCGGAGTCACGGACAGCTCGGAGCGGAGGATCCCGCAGAGCCGGCGGTACTGCCGCACGATCTGGGACCGGGTGCCGGATCGGCCGTACAGCGCGATCAGCACGGTGTGGGCCTCTTCCCGGAGGGGATCCCGGGCGAGGAGCTCCGTCGCGGCCCGGCGGGCGCCGGCGAGATCGCCGCGCTCGAGACGACTCGCCGCCACGATCGCCAGGAGATCCTCGTACAGATCGCTCAGGCGCTCGCGCTCCGCGGCGAAGCATTCGTGGCCGAGACCCTCGAGGAGGTCGCCCGTGTAGAGGGCGAGCGCCCGCTCCGCGTCCTCGGCGCCACCGCTCGCGAGCCGCTCGAACAGGGCCGTGTCCAGGTCGAGCCGGATGTCTCGGCGAAGCCCGAGGCTGTCCTGGTCCGCCTCGATCCAGTCGTCGGCGCAGAGGCCGGCGGACGTGAACGCCGAGCGGATGAGCCAGAGGGCCTGCCGGAGCGAGGCGGCGGTGGGCCCGTCGAGGTCCGGCCAGAGCTCGGCGGCGATCGTGTCGCGGAGGCGGAGCCGGGGACGAAGGGCCAACAGGCCGATCAGCGCCTGGGCATGCCGCCCGCCGACCCGGATCGACTTCGATCCCGCCTTGATCTCGAGGCGACCCATCAGGCGAATCGTCAGGGAGGTCGTCGCGTGCATGGCGTATCCCCCCTTGTTGCGGCGACCAGCGCCCGACCCAAGTTTCCCCCAGGGGTCGGGCGCTGCCGCCGTTCCGGTCGCCGGTCCCCCCTGGAGCTGGCGACCTGCACCCCCGGGACGGGCAACCCCTCGTCCGTCC
>DATBGP010000197.1:0-2801 GCA_036557925.1 Candidatus Limnocylindrales bacterium
CCTCCCGTCAGCGAACGTCGCGGCGGGCCGGTCGGACCGTCAGACGCCGACCGTGACCCGGACGATCCCGGGCGACACCCCGAGCGCGGCCAGCGACCCGACGTCCGGGTCGATCACGTCGAGGACGACGAGGTACTCGCCCGGGACGGCCGGTGCGGTGAGCGTGAACGCGGCGGTCGCGGTCTTGCCAGGTGCGAGACCCGCCGGCAGGATCGTGCTCGCCGTCCCGCCGCCGGCGGCGGTGCCGTCGAGGTTCGCCGTCAGGCTGACCCAGCGGGCGACGAGCGTGGCCCGCGACGCGGGGACGAGCTCCGCCTCGCCGACCGTCGGCCGGGTGGCGGCGTGGCCCCACGCGCTGTTTCCGAGGTTGGCGACGTCGACGGTCAGGGCGAGCGGCCGGCCGACCACCGCGTTCGCCGAGGCCGGCGCTCGGTAGATCGCCGTCCGCGGGCCGGTGACGCGGACCACGAGCGCGGGCAGCAGCGACTGCGTGGCCGCGTCGAACGCGAGTCCCTCCGAATCGTGGAGCGTCGTGACCAGGCGATACAGGCCGGGTGCCGCCGGAACCTTCACCGGGACGCTCAGTCCGCCTGACGACAGGACCTTCGCCCGGACGGGCGCCACGAGCTCGCCAGGCGTTTCGGGCACCACGAGATCGGGCAGCTGGAGCGGCGGCGATCCGGGCCCCGGGGAGGCCGAGGGGCCGGGCGAGGCCGACGGATCCGGCTGGACGGACGAGGCGGGCGACGTCCCGCCGACCGGCTGGGCGGGCGTCTGGGCGACAAGAACGCTCGCGGGATCGGCGCCGCCGTCGAGGCGATCCCAGCGAGTCCCGACCATGACCCTTGCCGGCAGCAGGTCGAGCGCGTCGGGCACCATCGGGAGAACCAGGCGGGTCGACGTCCCGGCCGTCGGCGGCGCGGCCAGGTCGGGCGAGCCGAACGTGACGCCGAGGCCGATGAGCGAGGGCTCGGTCACCGGCGTGACCTCGATCGGCCGGCGGATGGCGCTGTTGAGCACCTGGCTGCTGGTGAGCTTCGACTTGATCACGAGCGAGCGGTGGAACCCCGACGTCACGTTGTCCGGGTCCATCTGGGCGATCGCGCCGGGCGTCCGGACGCTCTCGAACGCGAAGAAGTGGTTGTTGCGGTTCGGCGCGCGCCGCCAGATCGAATCGACCGAGGAGTGCCCGCTGAGCACCGACTTCACGTAGTACTCGGGCGACAGGTAGGCGTCGGCGATCACGGCGCCGGCGCCGGCGGCCAGGAAGCCCGCGGCGTAGTTGTCGACCCGCTGCTGGGCCTGGTCGAGCGTGCCCTCGGCGAGGCCGGGCTCCGTGTTGCCGGACGCGTAGCAGAGGTGGCTGAAGACGACGACCGCGTTCGGCGCGAGGTGGATCTGGGAGGCGATCTTGTCCTCGCCGAAATACTGGTGGGCGTCGGCGGCGCCGGCGTGGGGGTTGAGCCCGAACCCGTTCTGGGTGGGTGGGTAGAGCGAGCTCCGATAGATGCTCGGCCAGCCGTTGCCGTGACCGAGGTAGACGACGATCGAGGCACCCTGGAGGGCCGCCTTCACGCGCTCCCAGGTGGCGTCGGGGGAGTAGACCTTGACGACGTTCGGGGTGAGCTTCGACGCCGCCGCGGCGGTCTCATCGGCCAAGCGCCGGTAGTAGGGCGTCAGGCCCCCGACGGGTCCGACGATCAGGACGACCTTGGGGCCGGCGCCGCGTTCGCGCTGCGCAGCGCCAACCGGGCCTGTCCCCACGAGGAACAAGGCCAAAGAGGCCACCAGTGCCAGGCGCGCGAGGCGCCACATCCGCATGTCGCCGTCCAACGATCCGTGAGCGTCCGACGATAGTCCCGATGGCGGGACAGGACCATACCAACAAGTCATTCACCCTGCGTTCGCCGAAGGTTCACTCGCGATCAACGGTGCCTGCGAGCACCGACGTCGCAGCCTGTGGATCCATCCATCGGCCAGGCAGGGCTGGCGTAACCTTTACGTGAACGGAAAGGTTCGGTAGACTTGGCGGCGTGAGCCATCTCGACGACCCGACCACCGTCACCCGGACGCCGGAACGCCTCCAGCGGATCCAGGAGGTCGCGGGCGCTCTCGGGCTCACGACGCGGACGATCCGGTACTACGAGGAGATCGGCCTCCTCCGGCCGGCCGCGCGCAGCGGTGGCGATTACCGCCTGTACGACGAGGACGACGTCGAGCGGCTGCAGTTCATCAAGGACCTCCGCGACGAGGCCGGCTTCAGCCTGGCCGAGATCTCCCGGATGCTCGAGGACGAGGCCGCCCGGACCCGCAACCGCGACCGGTTCCGCGCGACGTCGGACCAGGCCGAGCGGCAGGCGATCGTCGACGATGCACTCGACCGTGTCGATCGCCAGATCAGCTCGCTCGAGGCGAAGGCCGAGCGCCTCGCGACGATGATCCAGGAGGCGAAGCTCCGCCGCGCCCATCTCCTCGAGCACCAGGTCGAGCTCGAGACGGGCCAGGCGCCCGCCCACCACCGCGGCGACCACTCCGGAGACGCGACCGGCTCCCCGAAGCGGCGATGATCCTCGCCGGCCACCCGGGCGTTCGGGCCCTCCGCCACCGCAACTACCGGCTGTTCTTCACCGGCCAGCTCATCTCGCTGATCGGGACGTGGACTCAGCAGGTGGGCGAGGCGTGGCTCGTCCTCCAGCTCACCCACGACCCGCTCTGGCTCGGCATCGTCTCGGTCGCCCAGTTCGGGCCCGTGATCCTGTTCGGCCTGTTCGGCGGCGTGATCGCCGACCAGCTGCCGAAGC
>DATBGP010000198.1:0-2702 GCA_036557925.1 Candidatus Limnocylindrales bacterium
CTCCATCCACGTCGTGATCGGCACGGCCGTGCGCAGGCCCGCGACCGCCGCCGGCTCCTCGAGGCGCGGCGCGATCAGGACGGGCTCTGCGCCGCCGGCCACGACGAGGATCGTCAGCCGCTCCAGCGGCATCGCCCGGTAGCCGGTCAGGTAGTCGAGGTCCGGCCCCACCCCGATGAGGGCGGCGTCCAGGCCGTCCTCCCGGGCCAGCTCGCGCAGCCGGCGCAGCCGCTCCGCGTAGCGACCGGCCGGGATCGTGGGCCGGGCGGCGATCGTCACGACGTGGCCGTCGTGGAGGCGGCCGGGACCGCCTCCGCGGACGGAACCGCTTCCGCGGCCGGGGCAGTGGCGGCCAGCCAGCGCTCGATCGTGCCGGGGCCGTCCTCGAAGAGCTTCCGATACGCGAGCACCTTGTCCGCGCCGGCGACGAACGCCCGCTTCCGGAGGGTCACGTCGTCATGCGGTCCGACCGCGAGGACCGCGGCGCCGAGCGCCCGGGCCCGCTCGATCGCGGCGATCGGGTCATAGGCCCGAGCCGTGAGGTCGACGACCGCGTGGTCCGCGCAGGCGAGCGCGCGGTCGAGCTCCGGCGCCGTCTTCGCTCGGGCGGGCTCGCCGCCCGCCGCCTCCACGGCGCGCGCGAGCCGGTCGGTCCAGACGAGGTCCTGGGCGAGGATCGCGATCCGCGGCCGGCTCATCGGATGCGGCGGCTCAGACCAGCGACTCGGCGAGATGCCGGAACACGTCCTTCGCCGAGACGACGCCGGTCGGGCGGCCGTCCTCGACGATCGGGATGTGCCGGAAGCCACCGACCGCCATCTTGTTGATCGCGACGGCGATCGTCTCGTCGTGCCGCAGGACGACCGGGTCGCGAGTCATCAGCGCCGCGATCGAGCGATCCGCCGGCGAGGTCCCGGCGACCTTCAGCACCGCGTCGCGGTCCGTGAAGATCCCGACGAGCCGCCCGTCGTCCTCGACGAGGACGCAGTCGATGCCCACCTGGTGCATCCGCCGGATGGCCTCGTCGACATCGGTCGTCGGGCCGACGATCTCCGGCGCGACGATTCCGAGCTCGTCCAGGTGCTCGCCGAGCAGCCGGCTGTGGAACGCGGTCGCCGGCTCCGGGACATCGCGACCCGCCAGGTCGGAGCCGCAGTTGTCGCAGACGTCCGCGCCGATCAGGTTCTCGAAGCCGCAGGTCGGGCAGCGCATGGATCCCCTCGGTCTCCCTAGTCGACGGTCCAGGTCTCGCCGCTCGCGAGCGCGGCGGCCAGGTCGCCTTCGCCCGTCGCCGCGACGGCGGCCGAGATCTGCTGCTCGACGAGCTGGTCGTGGGTGGGCCGCGGGACGGCCCGGAAGACGCCGACCGGCACCGGGTAGTCGGGCCAGAACATCCGGCTGAGCATCAGCGCGAGGTAGGGCTCGTCGGCCTGCTCGTCGTGGACGAGGAGGTCGCTTTCGGCAACGCCGTTCTCGCCGATCCTCACGACCTCCGGATGGAGACCGCGGAGCCGGATCCCCTTGTCGCGATCCTTGCCGAAGATCATCGGCTTGCCGTGCTCGAGGACGAGCATCCGGTCCTCCCGGACCTCGCGGTCGGTGAAGTCGCGCCAGGCGCCGTCGTTGAAGATGTTGCAGTTCTGGAGGACCTCGACGAAGGTCGAGCCGTGGTGGAGGCCCGCCCGCTGGAGCGTCTGCTGGAGATGCTCCGTGTGGGTGTCGACGCTCCGGGCGACGAACGACGCCTCGGCGGCAAGCGCCACGGTCAGCGGCATGATCGGCGTGTCGACCGTGCCGGCCGGCGTGGACTTCGTCTTCTTCCCGAACTCGGAGGTCGGCGAGGCCTGGCCCTTCGTCAGGCCGTAGATCCGGTTGTTGAACATCACCAGGGTGATGTCGACGTTCCGGCGCATCGAGTGGAGGACGTGGTTGCCGCCGATCGACAGCGCGTCGCCGTCGCCGGTGATGACCCAGACCATCAGCTCCGGGCGCGCGGCCTTCAGGCCTGTGGCGAGCGTCGGCGCGCGGCCGTGGATCGTGTGGAAGCCGTAGGTGTTCATGTAGTACGGCAGGCGACCCGAGCAGCCGATGCCGCTGATGAAGACGATGTTCTCCTTCGGCACGCCGAAATCGGGCATCTGCTTCTGGGTCTGGGCGAGGATGGAGTAGTCGCCGCAGCCCGGGCACCAGCGGACCTCCTGGTCGGACACGAAGTCCTTCCGGGTCAGCTGGATGATCTCGGCGTTCTCCGGGCTCAGGGGCGGCTGGGCCGTCTCGCCCGCACCGTTCGTCGACAGGGGTTCGGTCATCGCGTGGTCAGTCTCCGTCGCCGACGCCGAGGATCCGCTCGGCCTGCTCGACGATCTCGGCGATCCGGAACGGCTTGCCCCGGACGCGGTTGTAGCCCTCGGCGTCGACGAGGAACTGGCCCCGGATCAGGAGGAGGAGCTGGCCGAGGTTGACCTCGGGGATCAGCACCCGGCGGTAGCTCCGGAGGACCTTCTCGGTGTTCGACGGGAAGGGGTTGAGGTGGCGCAGGTGGGCATGGGCGACGCTCCGGCCCTGGGCGTGGAGCCGCTCGACCGCGCTCCGGATCGCCCCGTAGGTGGAGCCCCAGCCGAGGATCAGGAGATCACCCCGCTCCGGCCCGAAGACCTCGAGCTGCGGGATGTCGTCCGCGATCCGGGCGACTTTCGCCTGGC
>DATBGP010000199.1:0-5008 GCA_036557925.1 Candidatus Limnocylindrales bacterium
GGGGTCGTCACCGCCTCGTCGCCGGGGCCCAGCCCGGCCGCGACCGCCGCGCCGTGGAGCGCCGCCGTCCCGGAGCTGAACGCGATCGCGTGACGGGCGCCCACGAATGCCGCGAGGGCCTCCTCGAAGGCGGGCACCCGCGGGCCGGTCGTGAGCCAGTCGGAACGGAGCGCGGCTGCGACGGCGGCCACGTCCTCGTCGGAGATCGACTGGCGGGCGTACGGCAGCATCGTCCGCCGGATCGGCTCGCCGCCGTCGATCGCCAGACGGCCGGTCGCCGTGGTCGTCATGCGCGCCCGGTCATCGGACCGCGACTCCCGCCTCCATCCGGCCGGCCATCCAGGAGCGGACGCGTCGAAGCCCCTCGTCGAGGCCCACCTCGGCCCGCCAGCCGAGCACCCTGGCCGCCTCCCGGGCGTCGCAGCGGAGGACCGGGATCTCGCTCTGGGGATGGATGTGGTCGACGTGGACGATCCGGTCCGGGTCCGGCTCGATCGCCGCGGCGAGGGCGTTGACGCTGATGTCGTGGCCCGTGCCCGCGTTGAGGATCCGACCGGTGGCGGCATCGGACAGGAGGGCGTCGGCGACGAACCGGGCGCAGTCGGACGCGTAGAGCAGGTCCCGGGTCTGGCTTCCGTCGCCGTAGATCCGGAGCGGCTCGCCGCGGAGGGA
The DNA here is from genome assembly GCA_036557925.1 of Candidatus Limnocylindrales bacterium. Classification (GTDB taxonomy): domain Bacteria; phylum Chloroflexota; class Limnocylindria; order Limnocylindrales; family CSP1-4; genus CF-46. The sequence goes on from DATBGP010000199.1 coordinate 673, forward strand.
CAGCCGGCTGAAGATCGCGACGACCCCGCCCTCGCCGACCGAGCGCTGGAACAGGCCGTAGGTATTGAACGGGCGGACGACCGTCACCGGCAGTCGATACGCGTGGACGTAGGACAGGGCGAGCGCCTCGCCGCTCAGCTTCGAGGCCGCGTAGGGCGAGGCGGGCTTCGTCGGGTGGGTCTCGGAGATGCCCTCGGGCGTGGTCGCCCGGTCGTAGACCATGCACGTGCTCATGAACAGGAACCGGGCCCGCGCCGCCCGGGCGGCCTCGAGCAGCCGGAACGTGCCCACGACGTCGTTCTCGAACGTCGTGGCGGGATCGTCGATCGAGTCCTGGACGGAGATCGACGCGGCGAGGTGGGCGACGGCGTCCACCGACGTCGTCCAGCGCCGGCAGGCGGCCTCGTCGCGCACGTCCCCCTGCTCGAACGGCAGGAGTCCGGGGTGATCGGCGAACTCCGCCAGGTTCGCCTCCTCGCCGGCGACGAGGCTGTCGATCGGCAGGACCGTGTGGCCGCGATCGAGCAGCTCCCCGACGACCCATCGGCCGATGAAGCCGGCCGCCCCCGTGACGAGGATCCTCACCCGAGCCCGGCCCCGATCGGCTCCGGGGACTCGGTCGCCCAGGTCCGCCGGACGAGTGCCACGACCTGGTCGCGGCTCAGCGGTTCGACGCCGTCGGAGCGATAGGCGCCGATCGGGGCGGCGGCAGCGTCGTGGTACGCGGCGAGGACCTCGGCGGCGGGCTCGATGGAGGGCAGGACCGCGAACATCTCGCCGATGTCCCGCGCCCGGGTCGACTCGTCCTCGGTCATCAGCTCCTCGTAGGGCTTCTCGCCCGGCCGCGGCTCGATCGTCCGCGTCAGGATCGACCCCGGCTCCCGGCCGTGTGCCGGGGCGACGACCTCGATCGCCGCCGCCACGAGGTCCGACAGCCGGGCGACCGGCATCTGGAAGACGAAGACCTCGCCGCCACGGGCGATCTCCGCCGCCCGGATCGCGAGCTCCACGGCCCGGTCCGTCGACATCACGAACCGGGTCATCGCCGGGTCCGTGACGGTCACCGGGCCGCCGGCCGCGACCTGCCGGAAGAACAGCTCGAGCGCGGAGCCCCGCGAGCCGAGGACGTTCCCGAAGCGGACGCTGGCGAACCGGGTCGGGCGGGAGCCCCGGTAGTTCGTCGCGGCGCTCACGAGCTTCTCCGCTAGGAGCTTGGACGCGCCCATCACCGAGGTCGGGTTCGCCGCCTTGTCGGACGAGGTCAGGATCATCGTCCCGACCCCGGCAGCGAGGCAGGCATCGATCACGTTCTGGGTTCCGACCACGTTCGTCTGGGTCGCCTCGAAGGGGTTGTACTCGCCGGACTCGACATGCTTGAGCGCGGCGCAATGGAAGACCGTGTCGATCCCGTCCATCGCCCGGAGGAGGCGGTCGCGGTCGCGGACGTCGCCGACGAGGAAGCGGACGTTCGCCCGGTCCTGGAGCCGCTGGCGCTGGTAGAACTGCTTCGTCTCGTCGCGGCCGAAGATCCGGACGACCGCCGGGTCGTGCTCGATCAGCTGGTCAACGAGGCGGCCCCCGATCGTCCCGGACCCGCCGGTGACGAGGATCCGCTGGCCGCGGAACGACGGGCTGGCGGTGATGGGCGGTCCTCCTGAAACGCGCTCGGCGGCGTCCGGCCGGCACCGAAGGCGGCGAATCCTTCACCCGGAGTTTTCCGGAGCTGTCAGACCGGTACGGTACGATACCGCCCCGTCGGGCGCCTCACGGCCGCTTCACCATGCCTGGACAGGACCTCAAGACCCCATGACCTTCCGTGTCAAGTCGGTCGATCGCGCACGCAGCGAGCGCGACCCGAGCCGGCGCACGCTCTACATGAACATCGGCTTCGGCATCGCCGTCGTCGTCGCGATCGTCATCCTCGTCGCCGTCGGCGTGACGACCTGGTACTCGGCCCATCTCGCCCCGGCGGCGACGGTGGCCGGCACGACGATCACGAAGGACCAGTTCAACGATCGGGCGAACGTCGAGGCGTTCCGTCTGCAGCAGCTCGCCAGCCGCATCCAGTCGGAGGTCGCCTCCGGCCGCCTGACCCAGAGCGATGCCCAGACGCGCATCGACTCGATCAACTCCCAGCTCCAGGCGGACACGTTCACCTCGACCGTCCTCGAGAAGCTGATCGACGGCCAGATCCAGGCCAAGCTCGCCGCCGACGAGGGGGTCACCGTCACGGACGCCCAGATCGACCAGCGGATCCTCGACGAGAAGACCCGCAAGGAAGAGCGCCACGTCTGGCTCATCGCCGTCGAGCCGACCGTGGACAGCGGCAAGACCGAGCCGACCGATGCCCAGAAGGCGGACGCGAAGCAGAAGGCCGACGACGCCCTCGCCCAGATCAAGGCCGGCAAGACGTTCGCGGAGGTCGCGAAGAGCGTCTCGACGGACTCGACGAAGGCGAACGGCGGCGATCTCGGCTGGATCGACGACACCGCCAGCGAGGATCCGGCCTGGCAGGCGGCGCTGTTCAAGCTCGACGCGAACGGCGTCACCGACGTCATCCCGGGCGCCGACGGGACGTACCGGATCGGCCAGGTCAGCGAGATCGTCCCGGCCCAGGTCGATCCCGCCTGGGACCAGAAGCTTGCCGAGGCGAAGATCAGCCAGGACCAGTACCGCGCGGCCGTCCGCTCGGAGGCCGTCCGCCAGGCCCTCGAGGACAAGGTCGTCGCCGACGCGAGCAGGAGCGGCCCGCAGCGGAAGGTCTCCGAGCTCTACATCCCCGAGTCGCAGACGCTCGGCGAGAAGGCGATCAAGGTCCGCCACATCCTGTACTCGCCGAAGAACGACCCGCAGAACGCGAGCAGCGTCGCCGATGACGACCCCTCGTGGACCGAGGCCCAGCTCGGCGCCCAGGCCGCGTACGACAAGCTCGTGAAGGACCCCTCGCAGTTCGACGCGATCGCTCGCGCCGAGAGCGACGAGACGTCCGCCCAGGGCGAGGACGGGACCGGCGGCAAGCTGCCCTACTTCGACGAGAACAGCGAGGCGAACGGCCTCGACGCCGACTTCGCCAAGGCGATCCTCGCCGACGGCCTCCAGCCGGGCCAGATCCTGAAGCCGTTCAAGAGCGCCTTCGGCTGGCACGTGGTCCAGGTGATGTACCGGCCGCCGACGAAGGACGAGATGGCGAAGCTGAAGACCGAGGCCGAGGGCGGGACGCCGTTCGCGGAGCTCGTCCGGGACGACTCCGAGGGCCCGAAGTCGGGCGCGGGCGGCGATATCGGCTGGGTGGCGAACGGCCAGCTCGACGACCGCCTGACGAAGGCGATCTTCGCCGCGCCGGCGAACGGCGTGACCGATGTCGTCGAGATCCCGGGCGACGGCTTCTACCTGTTCAAGGTCAACGAGGAGCGGACCGCCGCACCGGACGCCGACCAGCTCGACGCGATCAAGGCGAACGCCTTCAAGAACTGGTACGCCCAGAAGAAGGACGCCGTCATGATCACCCGCGACCTGATCCCGGCCGCCACGCTGACGACCTAGGCGACGGCCGCCGGTGCTCGATGCGCTCGTCGCCGAGGCGCGCCTCCGCTGGGGGCTCGATCTCGTCGACGGCCTGCAGGTGCTGGCGACCGAGACGCTCGTCCGCTCGCCCATCGAGCCCGCTCGTCCGCTCCTGATCGTCCCGGCGGCCGTCCTCCGCCTGGAGGCCGGGGCCGTCTCGGCGGCCACGACCGCGCCCGCCGACCTCGCGCCGGTCCTGCCGGGCCGCCACGGCCCCGGCGGCGAAGACCCGATCGCCGTCCTCCGGCGCCTCTACCCGGACGACCATCCCGTCGGCCGGTTCGGCGTCGCCGATGCGGCGTCGATCGGGAGCCTCGCTCCCGCCGACCTCGCGGCGCCGGTCTACGTCGCTCCGCTGCCTCGCGACGCCGCGATCGCCAGCCCCTGGGCGATGCCCTGGATCTCCCACCGGCTGCGCCTCCCCGACGGCTGCCCGTGGGATCGCGAGCAGACCCACGAGTCGCTCCGGAACCATCTCCTCGAGGAGGCCTACGAGGTCTACGACGCGCTCGGCAACGGCTCGACCGCCGCGCTGGCCGGCGAGCTCGGTGACCTGCTCCTGCAGGTCGTCCTCCACGCCCAGCTGGCCGCCGAGGCAGGCGTCTTCGACCTGACCGATGTGCAGGCGACCCTCGGGGCGAAGATCGTTCGCCGCCACCCCCACGTCTTCGGCGACGCCGAGGCCCGCACGGCCGCTGACGTCAATCGCCAATGGGAGGCGATCAAGGCGGTGGAGCGTGCCGATGCCGCCGCGGCGGTCGGGTCTGCGCAG
>DATBGP010000200.1:0-6404 GCA_036557925.1 Candidatus Limnocylindrales bacterium
GATCGCCATCGTGTCGGCGGCGGACGTCGAATCGGACGCGGACGAGGCGGCTCGGCGACGGCTTCGCCGGACCGCGTTGACGGTCATTTCGAGGATGCCCCCGATGCGGAGGGCAGCAGTCGGGTGCCCTCGGGACGAGTGTCGGTCACGCAGGGGTCGAGACGGGGTCAACCGAAGGTCCCCCGTCCGGCCGTACGTTCGGACGCACGCGGGTCCGAAGGCCTCAGGCCGAGTGGAGGAAGGCCTCCAGCTCGGCGCTCGTCGGCATGCCGCCGCGGGCTCCCGGCTTGGTCGTCGAGAGGCTCGCGGCGGCGACGGCCCGGCGCACCGCGAGCGTCAGGTCGAGGTTGCCCAGCACGCCGGCGGCCAGGGCTCCGGCGAACGTGTCGCCGGCGCCGACCGCGTCGATCGCCGTCACATCAGGCGCCGGCACCCGCGCCGGCTTGCCGCCGGCGGCGACGACCTCGGCACCGGCGGCGCGGTGGGTCACGACGACGGCCCGGGCGACGCCCGCCACGCCGTCGCGGTCCCGGAGCAGGCTCTCCGCGCCCGCGCCCGGGTCGCCGTCCGAGGCGAGGATCGCCGCCAGCTCGAGCTCGTTGGCGGTGAGGATGTCGGCGAAGCCGAACACGGACCGATCGACGTGGGTCGCCGGGGCCGGGTTGAACACGGTGGTCGCGCCGGCCGATCGCGCGCTCCGGAGGGCGTGCTTCGCGGCGAGTGTCGGGATCTCATGGCCGACGAGGACCACGTCGGCCGGGCCGGGGGCGAGGACCGCCAACGCTGCGGTCACGTCGGCCGGAGCGAACATCGCGTTCGCCCCGGACGCGACCGAGATGAGGTTCTCGCCGTGGGCGTCGACGAGGATCAGGGCGACGCCCGACGCTCCATCGATCGTGCGGAGTCCGCGGAGGTCGATCCCCTCGCGCTCGAGCGCCGCGCGGGCTCGCAGGCCGAAGGCGTCCCGCCCGATCGCGCCGACGAACGCCGTCGACGCGCCGAGCCGGGCTGCCGCGACCGCCTGGTTCGCGCCCTTGCCTCCGTCGTACGCCGCGAAGGTGGAGCCGGTGACGGTCTCTCCCGGGACCGGCAGCCGATCGGCCGTCGCGACGAGGTCGACGTTGACCGAGCCGACGACGATGACCCGTCGCTCGCTGGCGATGTCGACCCTCCCGATCAGCCGGTCACGAACTCGGTGCCGTCGACCGAGATGATGTTTCCGCTGATCCAGTCCGAGTCCGTGGAGCTCAGCGTGACGATGGAGTCGGCGACGTCCTGGGGCGTGGTCATCCGGCCGTGCGGGTTCCGGGCGAGCGTCACCTCGATCATCCGCTGGTTCTCGGGGATCTTCCGGAGCGCCGGCGTGTCGGTGACCCCGGCCCGGATCGAGTTCACTGCGACGCCGGTGCCGCGACGGGCGAATTCCATGGCCAGCTGCCGCACGTGCGACTCCATCGCGGCCTTCGCGCCGGAGACCACGCCATACGAGGGGATCACGCGGCTCGTTCCCTCGGACGTCATCGCGTAGACCTTCGAGCCCTGCTCGAGGAAGCCGGCTTGCCAGGCGTCCTGGACCCAGTAGACGAGGCTGTTCGCCATCACGTCCTGGGTCATCTCCATCTTCTTCCGGTCGACGGCGTCCTTCGGATCGTCGGCGAGGAACGGCACGAGCGATCCGAACGCGAGCGAGTGCATCAGGACCCGGACATACGGATGCCCCCCGGCTGCCCGGCTCTCGTCGAAACGGGCCCGGATCGTCTCGATCGCGGCCGCGCGCTTCTCGTCGTCGGCGGCGTTCATGTTGATGTAGAGCGCCTCGCTGCCGGCCGCGGCGATCGCCGCCTTGATCTCCTCGACGTGGGCCAGCCCGGCGCGGAAGTCGAGATGGACCCCCACGATCCGGTAGCCGGCCGCCGCGAGCGCCAGCGCGGTCGCCTCGCCCATCCCGCTCGACGCCCCGAGGATCAGCGCCCAGCGCTCGCGGTCGTCGGTCATCGGGTCCTCCTGGGCAGGCCACGCGGCGAGACGCCGCGCGCGGAACGATCGTCCGGAAGCCGCGGGTCCGGCGGCCCGCCGAGTCTAGCAGCGGCCGTCGCGGGGACCGGCCGGGTCCGTGCACCCCTGCAGGCGTGGTCGGACGATCGCGGCCCGGCGCACGGCTCGCCGCGCTAGATTCGGCCCACCGTGACCTCGCTCAGCACGACCCAGATCGTCGCGCTCCTCGCCCCGATCGTAATCATCCAGCTGGGGCTGATGATCGCCGCGCTCTTCGACCTCGAGAAGGAGGAGCGCCGGGTGCGCGGCGGCAGCAAGCTCGTCTGGGTGCTGATCATCGTGTTCGTCAACCTGATCGGCCCGCTGATCTATTTCTTCGTCGGCCGGGAGGAGTCCTGAGGTGAGCGCCTCCGTGGTCGCGAGCGCGGCCGCCCCGGCCGAGCCGGCCGGGGCGCTCGGGATCTCCACGCGGGACCTGACGAAGCGCTACGGGTCGATCCTCGCCCTCGACGGCCTGTCGCTGGAGGTCCCGGCCGGCTCCGTCTTCGGGCTCCTCGGTCCGAACGGCGCGGGGAAGACGACCACGCTGCGGGTCCTCACGGGTCTCGCCCGGGCGACCGCCGGGACGGCGACCGTGGCCGGCGTCGAGGTGGGCCTCGACCGACCGGACCTGCGACGCCGGCTCGGCTACCTCGACCAGGACCCACGGTTCTATCCCTGGATGCGCGGCCGGGAGCTGCTCGAGCTGACCGGCCGGTTGAGCGGGCTCGAGCAGCCGGAGCTGGGGCGGCGCGTCCTCGACATGCTCGACCTGGTGGGGCTCCGGGCCGCGGCCGAGCGGCGGATCGGCGGCTGGTCCGGCGGGATGCGGCAGCGCCTCGGGATCGCGCAGGCGCTCATCCATCGTCCGACCGTGGTGTTCCTGGACGAGCCGGTGAGCTCGCTGGACCCCGAAGGCCGACGCGACCTCCTCGACCTGATCGCGGGTCTGCGCGACGCGACGACCGTCGTCCTCTCGACCCATCTCCTCGCCGACGTCGAGCGCGTCTGCGATCGCGTGGCCATCCTCGACCGCGGCCGGCTCGTGACCGAAGGCCCACTCGAGGAGCTCCTCGCGAAGCATGCCCGGCCGCTCTTCCTGCTCGACCCGGAGGCCGGCCAGGACGACGCCGTCGAAGGCCTGGTCGGACGGCTCGCGGCCGCGCCGTGGGCAACCGACGTCTCGACCCTCGCCGGCGGCCGGATCCGGGTCTCGGCCGGGGACGCCGACGCGGCGAGCGCGGCGATCCTGCCGCTCGTCGCGGAGGCCGGCGTGCGGCTCGTCGCGTTCGAGCGCGCCCGGCCCACCCTCGAGGACGTGTTCCTCGAGCTCGTCGGGCCGCCCGGCCCCGACGACCTGGACGGCCGCGGGTTCGTCCGGCCACGAGAGGTCGCCTCCTGATGGCGGGACTGGGCGTCCTCCTGCGCAAGGAGCTGCTCGAGCAGTGGCGGACGCTCCGGCTGCCGCTCGTCGCGATCGTGTTCCTGCTGATCGGGTTCCTGTCGCCGCTGCTGGCCCGGTTCACGCCCGAGATCCTCCGGGCGGTCGGCGGCGGGCTGATCAACCTGGAGCTGCCGCCGCCGAGCGCCGGCGACGCGATCGACCAGCTCGCGAAGAACCTGGGCCAGCTCGGCGCGCTGATCGCGATCCTGCTGGCGGCCGGAGCCGTGGCGACCGAGAAGGACCGCGGGACCGCGGCGCTGCTCCTGACCCGGCCGGTGGGGCGAGCCGGCTTCCTCGTCGCGAAGCTCGTGGCGATCGGCATCACGCTCGCCATCTCCACGGCCGTCGCGGTCGCGGCGGCCTGGTTCTACACGCTGGTCCTGTTCGAGCAGCTGAGCCCGGGCGGAACCGTCGCGGCCGCGGTGATGAACTGGCTGGCGCTGCTCGCGTGGGCGGCGATCACGCTCCTCGCGAGCACGCTCACCCGATCGGCGCTCGCCGCCGCCGGGATCGGGTTCGTCGCCCTGATCCTCATCGGGATCCTCGGGATCGTGCCGGCGATCGCGCCGTGGCTGCCGACGGGCCTCGCCGCTGCGGCGCGTGCGCTCTGGCTCGGCGTCCCCGGACCGGAGGCGTGGACGCCGATCGTCGGGACGCTCCTGCTGATCGCGGCCTGTCTCGTGCTGGCCTGGCTCGCGTTCCGGCGCCAGGAGCTCTGAGCGCCGGTTGGGCCCTCAGGGCCTGATCACCCCGCTCGCGCGAAGCCGCTCGACCGCCTCGGCGTCGTAGCCGAGCTCCGCCAGGATCTCGGCCGACTGCTCGCCGAGCAGCGGCGGCGGCGTCCGGACGCTCGCCGGCGTCCGCGACAGCTCGAACGGTGGCGCGACCTGGGTCGTGGCGCCCAGCACCGGGTGCCGAAGCTCCACCGTCCGCCCCGCCGCCCACGGCGATGCGAACGCCTGCGCGATGTCGTTGATCGGGCCGGCCGGCACGTCCGCCGCGGCCAGTGCGGCCAGCCAGTGCTCGCTGCCCTGCTCGGCGAAGCGATCGGCGAGGGTCGCGATCAGCTCGCCGCGGTTCGCCACCCGGTCGCCGTTCGTCGCGAACCGGGGATCGTCGGCGAGGGCCGGCAGCCCGAGCGCCCGGCAGAACCGCGGCCACTGCCGCTCGCTGCCGACCGCGACCGCGATCGTGCCGTCGGCGGTCTCGAAGGTCTCGTACGGCACGATGTTCGGATGGGCGTTGCCGAGCCGCCCGGGCGCCTCGCCGCCGACGAACGCGTTCTGGGCCTGGTTGACGAGCGCGGCGAGCGACGACGCCAGCAGGCTCAGGTCGATCCGCTGGCCGCCGCCGGTCCGGCCGGTGGCCGTGCCGGTGGCTGTGCCGGCGCCGGTGCCGGGGGCCTCATGCTCGCGTGCGAGCAGCGCCGCCAGGACCGCGACGGCCCCGTTGAGCCCCGCCAGGACGTCGCTCAGGGCGACGCCGATCTTCCTCGGCCCGGCGCCCGGCTGCCCGTCGGCCGCGCCCGTGATCGACATCAGCCCGGATTCGGCCTGGATGACGAAGTCGTAGCCGGGCCGCCCCGGATCCGGCGTGCCCGCGCCGTAGCCCGTGATCGCGAGATGGACGAGGCCCGGGTTCAGCTCCCCGAGCGCCGCATCCCCGAAGCCCAGCCGATCGAGCCCGCCGCTCCGGAAGTTCTCCACGAGGACGTCCGCCCCGGCGATCAACCGGCCCAGCACTTCGCGGCCCGCCGTCTGGCGGAGATCGAGGCGGATCGATCGCTTGTTCCGGTTCACCGCCAGCGCGTACGCCGCCGTCCGCGTCCCGTCCTCCGCGAAGCCGACCCACGGCGGCCCCCAGCCGCGGGTCGCGTCGCCGTCGGGCGGCTCGACCTTCACGACGTCGGCGCCGAGATCGCCGAGCAGCATCGTGGCGTAGGGCCCGGCGAGGACGGTCGAGCAGTCGACGACGCGGATGCCGGCGAGCGGACCGGCTGCGGGGGGCGAGGCGGACATGCCCGGATGGTAGGCAGGTGGAGGGGGTGCGAGAGCGACACGATCGACTCGATGCGATGATCCGGGCATGACCGACCAGCCCGATCCCACCGCGCCCGACGCCCACTCGGCGGAGCCGACCACGTCCGAGCCGCACCGCCTGACCCTGATGACCGTCCACGCCCACCCGGACGACGAGACCATCTCGACCGGCGGGGTGATGGCGAAGGCCGTGGCCGACGGCCACCGGGTGATCCTCGTCACGTGCACCCGCGGCGAGCAGGGCGAGATCGTCGTGAAGGAGATGGACACGCCGGACAATCACCGGCGGCTCGGCGAGATCCGGGCCGGCGAGCTCGAGGCCGCGATGGCCGAGCTCGGCGTGACGGAGTGGGAGAACCTCGGCTACCGGGACTCCGACATGATGGGCCGAGAGGGCAACAACGACCCGCGGACGTTCTGGCAGGCCGATCTCGACGAGGCCGCCGGCCGGCTGACCTGGCTCATGCGTCGCTACCAGCCCGACGTCGTGACGACCTACAACAGCTTCGGCGGCTACGGCCATCCCGACCACATCCGGACCCACGACGTGTCGATCCGGGCGTTCGACCGCGCGGGCGATCCGGCGTGGTATCCGAAGCAGCTCGAGGCCGGCGTGTCGACGTGGGCGCCCTCGAAGCTCTACGAGACCGCGATCCCGGCATCCGTCCGGGACGCGATGCGCGACGCGATGCAGGCGGCCGGCCGACCGTCCTTCTGGGAGCCGCCGGAGGACGCGACGCCCGAGCAGCGCGCCGAGTTCGAGGAGTTCGCGAAGAAGATGCTCGTGCCGGACGAGTCGATCACGACCTGGGTCGACGTCTCGGGCGACGCGATCGACCGGAAGTGGCGGGCGATCCAGCGCCACGTGACCCAGATCGCGATGGACA
>DATBGP010000201.1:0-3087 GCA_036557925.1 Candidatus Limnocylindrales bacterium
CTCCTCCTTCTTGAGGTCGTCGGCGGCATCGCGGCGGAGGTTCCGGATCTCGACCCGCGCGTCTTCCATCCGCTTGTGGACGTTCTTGACGAGGTCCCTGCGACGCTCCTCGGTAATCGGCGGGATGATCAGGCGGACGACCGTCCCGTCCACGTTCGGGACGAGCCCAAGCTCGCTCTTCTGGATCGCCTTCTCGATCGCGCCCAGGACGGCGCGGTCCCACGGCTGGATCACGATCTGGTGCGATTCGGGGACGCTGATCCCGGCGAGCTGGTTCAACGGCGTCTGGGTGCCGTAGTAGTCGACCGTGAGCCGTTCCACGAGCGCCGTCGACGCGCGGCCGGTCCGGAATGCCTGGAAATCGCGCTCCATCGCCTCGACCGCCCTGCCCATCTTCTGGTCCGCGGAGGAGATCGTCTCGGTGCTCATCGGCTCCCTCCGAGGGCGCCGGCGGCGCCGGAGATCCGGGTCCCGACCGCCTGGCCGGCGGCGACCCGGGTGATGTTGTCGGGCTGGTTCAGGTCGAAGACCACGATCGGCAGGTCGTTCTCCATGCAGAGCGAGACCGCCGCCGCGTCCAGGACCTTGAGCTGGTCGCGGAGCAGGTCGGCGTACTCGAGCTCAGCGTAGCGCCGGGCGTTCGGGTTGGTCAGCGGGTCGCTGTCGTAGACGCCGTCGACCTTGGTGGCCTTCAGCAGGACCTCGGCGCCGATCTCGACGGCGCGCAGGGCGGCCGCCGTGTCGGTCGTGAAGTAGGGATTGCCGGTGCCGGCGACGAACAGCGCCACCCGGCCCTTCTCCAGATGCCGGACGGCGCGCCGCCGGATGTACGGCTCGGCGACCTCGTTCATCGCGATCGCGCTCATCACCCGGGTCGGCACGCCGGCCCGCTCGAGCGCGTCCTGGAGGGCCAGGCCGTTCATCACGGTCGCCAGCATCCCGATGTAGTCGCCGGTCGCCCGGTCCATCCCGCTCGCCGCCGCCGCGAGACCGCGGAAGATGTTGCCGCCGCCGACGACGACGCCGACCTGGACCCCGAGGCGATGGACCTCGGCGACCTGGCGGGCGATGGACGCGACGAAGGTCGGGTCGACACCGTACTGGCGGTCGCCCAGGAGGGCCTCGCCGGACAGCTTCAGGAGGATCCGCCGGTAGCGCAGATCGCCACCCGGACCGCTGTCGCCGCCCGCGGACCGACCGTCGCTCACAGCTCCTCCCCGAGCGCGTAGCGCGTGAACCGTCGGACACGGATGTTCTCACCGATCGTCGCGATCTTCTCGGTGATCAGGTCGCGCACCGTTCGCTCCTCGTCCCGGAACGGCTGGTCGAGCAGGCAGACCTGCGAGTACCACTTCTTCAGCTGGCCCTCGACGATCTGCGGCCGGATGTTCTCCGGCTTCTTCTGGACGGATTCGTCCTGGAGGAGCTCTGCCTGCTTCGCCTCGAGGTCCGCCGCGGGGATCGACTCGGCGTCGACGTAGAGCGGGCTGAGCCCGGCCACCTGGATCGCGAGGTCGCGGACGAGCCGCTGGAACTCGTCCGTGCGAGCGACGAAGTCCGTCTCGCAGTTGACCTCGATCAGGACGCCGACCTTGCCGCCCGTATGGATGTAGCTCGCGACGAGGCCGTCGTGGGCCTCGCGGCTCGACTTCTTCGCGGCCGCGGCGAGGCCGCGATCGCGGAGGATCGCGATCGCCTGGTCGACGTCGCCGTTCGCCTCGACGAGCGCGTTCTTGCAGTCCATGAAGCCGGCGCCGGTGCGCTCGCGCAGCTCCTTGACCGTCGCGGCAGAGATGTCCGCCATGTCGTTCGGGTTCTCCTTGGGTCTCACGGCCGGGTGAGCGGCCGGGCGGGGATGCTGGGGTTGGGCGATGTCGAACGCTCGCGGGGGGCCCGGGCGGGCCGGCGGCTGCCGGCCGTGCGGCGACGGGCGTTCGGGCCGGATCAGCCGGCCGCTGCGGTCTCTTCCTTCTCGGCGGCCTCGCGGGCGAGCTCCGCCGCGATCTCCTCGGGCGTCGCCTCGGCGACGGGCGGCGCTGCGTCGACGACGGCGGCGGCCGGGCGGGCGCCGGGCAGCAGCTCGTCCTCGTCCTCCGCGTCCGGCTCGAACGTCAGCGCCGCGCCACCCGCGAGGGCGGCCACGAGCTCGTCGGAGGCCGACTCGTCGTACTCGGGCTCGGCCGCGATCGCGACCTCGGGCTCGGGCTCGACGGCCGCCCGGGCGGCCCGCTCCTGCTGGCCCTCGATCGCCGCGTCGGCGATGAGCTGGCAGAGCAGCCGGATCGACCGGATCGCGTCGTCGTTGGCCGGAATGATGTGATCGATCTCGTCGGGGTCGACGTTCGTGTCGCCGGTCGCGACGACCGGGACCTCGAGCTTGTTCGCCTCGGTCACGGCGATCCGCTCGCGATGCGGGTCGATGATGAAGACGGCGCCCGGGACGCGCTTCATCTTGCGCATGCCGCCGACCGTCGCGGTGAGCTTGACCATCTCGTCGGTGAGCTTCGCGGCTTCCTTCTTCGTCATGCGCTCGAAGTCGCCGGCCTGCTGCCGCGCCTCGAGCTGCTCGAGGAGGGAGATCCGCTTCTTGATCGTCGTGAAGTTCGTGAGCATCCCGCCCAGCCAGCGCTTGTTCACGAAGGGCTGGCCGGCGCGGGTCGCCTCCTGGGCGATCGGCTCCTGGGCCTGCTTCTTGGTCCCGACGAAGAGGACGTACTCCCCGCGGGCGACGGTCTCCCGGACGAAGTCGAGCGACGACTCGAGATGCTTGACGGTCTGGGCGAGGTCGATGATGTGGATCCCGTTGCGCTCGGCGAAGATGTACGGGCGCATCTTGGGGTTCCAGCGGCGCGTCTGGTGCCCGAAGTGGACACCGGCTTCCAGCAGCTGCCGCATCGAGACGGACGGCACGGGGCGAGACCTCCTGTTCGGTCTTGTTCCTCCGCGGGCCTCGTCGCCGGGTTTCCGGTCCCTCGGGCATCGCCCGGGGTCCGGCACCGTCCCGGTCGGAACGGCTCGCGTGTGATCTCCGACGCCGAACCGACGCCGGGCATGTGCCCCGGTCGTGCCGAGGCGCGCCGGAGTGTA
>DATBGP010000202.1:0-2281 GCA_036557925.1 Candidatus Limnocylindrales bacterium
CGGCTCGACGATCCGCCAGTAGATCAGGAAGTCGACGTTGATCGGGGCGTTGTCCTTCGTGATCGTCGTCTGGCTCGGGACCTCGATGAACTGCTCCCGGACGTCGACCTTGACCGGGCGGTCGATGACCGGGATCAGGAACCGCAGGCCCGGCTCGCGGACGAGCGATTCGTTCGTCCGGCCGAGGCGGAACACGACCATCTTCTCGTACTGCTGCACGACCCGGACCGAGAGGTACAGGATCGTGAGGATGACGATGACGACGAACGCGACGGTCGCGAGGATGATGGCGACGTCCACGGAAACCCTCCAGGCTTGATGCGGTCAGGGTAGAGCGGCTGGGTCGGGCGTGACGACCACCTCCAGCCCGTCGGTGCCGACGACGCGCACGGGCGTCCCCCGCTCGAGCGGCGCCTGGTCGGCGGAGCGGGCGGACCACTCCTCGCCGACGGCATAGATCGACCCGACCGGGGTCAGCGGCCGGCGGACCTGGCCGGGCGTGCCGATTGGCACGGCGGCCGGCTGGCTGACGAGCGGCGCCGCGAGGCGCCGGGTGCGAATGGCGAAGGTCGTGATCAGAAGACCCAGCACCGCGCCGGTGATCGCCACGACGATCAGCAGCGGCACCGCCACCCTGACGTCCGGTCCGTTCGGACCCGCGTTGTTGTAGAGGATCGAGCCGCCGACGATCACGCCGATCAGTCCGCCGATCGTCAGGAGGCCGTGGCTCGGGATGAACGGCTCGAGGACGAACAGGGCGAGCCCGATCCCGATCAGGACCAGCCCGGCCGCGTTCGTCGGCAGGTTCAGGAAGCCGATCACCGAAAGCAGCAGGCAGATGAGGCCGAACACGCCCACGAGCACGCCCGGGTTCTGGAGCTCGAAGAGGAGCGCCAGCACGCCGATCGTGAAGAGCAGGAACGCGACGTTCGGGTTCGCGAGGAAGCCGACGAGGCCGGCGAATGGGGTCGATCCGAGCTCCTCGATCGGAGCGCCGGCGAGGGCGAGCGTCACGGGCTGGCCCCGGACCTGGACCGTCCTGCCGTTCGCCTGCGCGACGACCTCCTCGATCGTCGCGGCGATCCCGTCGACGGCGCCGATGGCGACGGCCTCGACCGCGGACGACGACTTCGCGTCGCTGACGGTGGAGGCCGCCCACTCCACCGGGCGGTTGCGGGTCTGGGCGATCGAGCGCATGAAGGCGATCGCGTCGTTGCGGACCTTGTCGCCGAGCGTGCCCGGGATGTCCTGGCCGTTCGAATCGATCGGGGCGGCGGCGCCGATCCGTGTGCCGGGCGCCATGTACGACAGGTTCGCCGCGAGGGTGATGAACGTCCCGGCACTCGCCGCGTAGCCGCCGGACGGCGCGACCCAGACGATGACCGGGACGCGCGACTCGAGCATGGCGGACACGATCGACATCATGTCGGTCAGGGTTCCGCCGGGCGTGTTGAGCTTGATCACGGCGGCGGCGGCCTGGCTGTCGGCCGCGTCGGAGAGGCCCTGGCGCAGCTGGGCCGACATGGTCGAGTCGACCTCGCCCTGCGCGGGCAGCACGACGACCGCACCCTTCGTTGTCGCGCCCGCCCCCGGCGCGACGATCGCCAGAAGACCTGCTCCCGCGAGGAGCGCCGTCGCGGCGATCCGGCGGACGGAGTGGTGGCTCACCGGGAACCTCCCGGGCTCATCGTAGCGCGGGCTCGGCCAGATGCTCGAAGGCGAGACGGCTCCACGTCTCGAGCCGCTCCGCCACGGCCGCGACGTCGGCGGTGGGAACGAACGAGCCGCTGAGCTTCTCGACCTCGCGGATCGCGACCGGACGGCCCGCCGCATCGGCCTCGTAGACGAGCCCGACGTGGACCCGGCCGACCGCCGTCGTGTCGTCGTTCAGGAGACCGACGAACCGGAACTCGGGCACGAAGTCGACCGCGAGCTCCTCGAGCCACTCCCGGCGAAGGGCGGGAGACAGGTCGCCGTCGAGCCCGCCGTCCTCCGGGTTCACGTGGCCGCCGACGCCGATCGAGTAGCGGTCGTGGAGGCGGGCATCGCCGCCGGCCTTCGTCCGACGCATGAGGAACCAGGCCTCGCCGTCGCGCAGGACCGGGTACGGGATCACCTGCTTCCAGGCCTCGTCGGTCTCCATCTCGCTCCTCGGCCGGAACGCGCCGCGACGCCGGATGAGGTCGGCGAGCCCGGCCTCTCCGGTCGGTCCGGCCGGCCGGATCCCGAGCCAGCCGGCTCCCCCGGCGAGCTCGGCGAAGACGTCCGCGGTCGGGACGAC
>DATBGP010000203.1:0-11977 GCA_036557925.1 Candidatus Limnocylindrales bacterium
CACGCCGTCGAAGAAGATCGACCCCGACGTCGGGTCGAGGAGCCGGAGCAGGAGCCGACCGACCGTCGTCTTGCCGCAGCCGGACTCGCCGACGAGCCCGAGCGTCTCCCCGCGCCGGATCGTGAAGCTCACGCCGTCGACCGCCTGGACCTTCGCGACCTCCCGCTGGAGCACGCCGCCGCGGATCGGAAAGTGCTTGACCAGGTTGCGGACGTCGACGAGCGTCCGACCCGCGTCGGCACGGGCGCCGAGGTCGGTCCGTCCCGCGCGGTCCGTCGGGGGTGCGTCCGGCGCCCCGGGTGCGGCCGCGCTCACGGACGCCGCCCCGTGGGCGGCTCGTGGCCCTCGTACGGGCGATGCGAGCGGGCCGCCTCCGAGTCCTTGAGGGTGCCGAGCGGATCCGGCTCCACCTCGGTTCCGGCGGCCAGCCCGTGGTCGGCCACCGCGCCCGTGGCGAGCACCTCGGCCGCGTCGGCGTCGGTCCGCGGGACCCAGCCGTCCGGTCGCGGGATCGGCCGGCCGTCGGCGTCGTGGTACAGCCAGCAGCGGACCTCGTGTCCCGGGACGATCGGGTGGAGGTCGGGATGCGCGCTGAGGGCCAGCACGTTGTTCTCCGCGACGCGCGACGCGCACCGTGGGGCGAAGCGACAGCCGGCCGGCAGGTCGATGAGATTCGGGACGTTGCCGGGGATGACGCTCAGGGACTCCCGGACGTCGCCGACGATCGGGATCGACCCGATGAGCCCCCGCGTGTACGGGTGGCTGGGACGCCGGAACAGCGAGACGACGTCGGTCTGCTCGACGATCTCGCCTGCGTACATCACCGCCACGCGGTCGCACATCTCGGCGACGACGCCCAGGTCGTGGGTGATCAGGATGATCGCGGTCCCGGTCTGCTCGCGGAGGTTCCGCATCAGGTCCAGGATCTGGGCCTGGATCGTGACGTCGAGGGCAGTCGTGGGCTCGTCCGCGATCAGGAGCTCCGGCTCGCAGGCCAGGGCCATCGCGATCATCACGCGCTGGGCCATGCCGCCGGACATCTCGTGCGGGAACGACTTCAGCCGGCGCTCCGGATCCGGGATCCCGACCATGCGGAGCAGCTCCAGCGCGCGCTGACGGGCGGGCCCGCTCTTCATCCCCCGATGGAGCTCGAGGACCTCGCCGATCTGGCGGCCGACGTCCTGGACCGGGTTCAGCGACGACTGTGGCTGCTGGAAGATCATGCTCAGCCGGTCGCCGCGCAGGCGCCGCATCTCGTCGGGCTTGAGCTTGAGCAGGTCCCGTCCGTCGAAGAGGATCTCGCCGGCCTCGACCCGGCCCGGCTGGCCGACCAGGCCCATGATCGAGAGCGAGGTCACGCTCTTCCCGCAGCCCGACTCGCCGACGAGTCCCATGATCTCGCCGCGGCCCACCTCGAAGTCGATCCCGTCGACGGCCCGGACGATCCCGTCCCGGGTATGGAAGGAGGTGTGGAGCCCGTGGACCGCCAGGACGGGCCCGCCGCCCGTCTCGGGGCGGGGTCGTCGCGCGGACGCGGGGACGAGCTCCTCGACGACCGTCTCGTCGAGGGCGGTGCCGAGCACCGTCGGCGGGGGTGCGGCCGTCGTGATCGTCCGCTCGTCGCTCACCGGTTCAACCGCGGATCGAGCGCGTCCCGGATGCCGTCCCCGAGCAGGTTGAACCCGAAGACGGTCAGGACGAGGGCGAGACCGGGGAAGAAGATCAGGTGTGGCGCCGTGAAGAGGCGGCCGCTCTCGAGCGCGATCATCGAACCCCATTCGGCGAGCGGCGGCTGGGCACCGAGGCCGAGGAAGGACAGGGCCGCCACGTCGAGGACCGCGCCGGCGATGCCCAGCGTGCCGGCCACGATCAGCGGCGTCATGGCGTTCGGCAGGATCCGCCGGAAGAGCAGCCCGCGCGGGCCCTCCCCGAGGGCCTTCGAGGCAGTCAGGTAGTCGCTCTCGCGGACCGACAGGACCGATGCGCGCATCACCCGGGCATAGATCGGGATCGCGACCATCGCGATGGCGAGCTGGGCGTTGACGAGGCTCGCTCCGAGGGCCGTGACGATGGCGATCGCGAGGAGCAGCGCGGGGAACACCAGCAGGATGTCCATGAGGCGCATCAGGAGGTTGTCCGTCCAGCCGCCGACGAACCCGGCGACGAGTCCGACGAACGCGCCGATGAGGATCGCGACGCCGACCGTCACGAACCCGACGAACAGCGACACCCGCGCGCCGTGGACGACCCGGCTGAACTCGTCGCGGACGTTGCTGTCCGTCCCCATGATGTGCTGCGGCTGGCTCTCGGGGCATCCGAACAGGTGGATGCAGGGCGGGCTCGACTTCTTCACGCCCTCCTCGACGCCGATCAGGACCTGGTCGGGCGGATACGTCGCGATGACGTCCGCGAAGATCGCCGTGAACAGCAGGAAGCCGAGGAGGATCAGGCCGACGACCGCGTTGCGCTGGCGGAGGATGTTCCGGAACGTGTCGCGCCAGATCCCGCTGGCGCGGCGCGTGGTCGCGAGGGGGTCGGCGACGATCGCCTCGTTCGCGCGGACGGTCTGGCTCGTCACGACAGCCGGACCCGCGGGTCGAGGAAGGCGTACGAGATGTCGACCAGCAGGTTGAGGATCAGGTAGCCGATCGCGATGACCAGCACGAACCCCTGGACGACCGAGTAGTCGCGTGCGGCGATCGCCTCCGACACGGCGCGTCCAACGCCCGCCAGGTTGAAGATCGTCTCGGTCAGGACGGCCCCGCCCAGCAGGCTTCCCAGCTGGAGGCCGATGATCGTCACGACGGGCAGGAGGGCGTTCGGCAGGCCATGCCGTCGCACCACGGAGCTGTCGTCGAGGCCCTTCGCCCGCGCGGTCCGGATGTAGTCGAGGCCGAGGACGTCGAGGAGGCTCGACCGGGTGATCCGGGTGATGATCGCGAGCGGGATGGTGCCGAGGACGATGGCGGGCAGGATCAGGTGCCGCACGGCGTCCCAGAAGACCGCCCACTGGAGCGTGACGAGCGCGTTGAACGTGTAGATGTTCGAGAAGAAATCGAGGATCGCGCGGGGCGGACCCTGCATGGCCTCCAGTCCCCACCGGGTCGCCAGCGGGATCACGGTGATGCCCGGGCTCAGGCGGCCGGACGGCGGCAGGGCGAAGGGCGTGCCCTTGAGCTGGACCGCGAAGATGTAGGCGAGGAGCAGCCCGAGGACGAAGATCGGGATCGAGACGCCGATGTTCGCGCCCGCGACCGTCACGACGTCGACCGCGGAGTTCCGGCGGTAGGCCGAGATGATCCCGAGGATCACGCCGCCGATCGTCGCGAAGAACAGGGCATAGAACGTCAGCTCGATCGTCATCGGCAGACGCTGGATCAGGAGCGTCGTGACCGGGGTCGAGTTCTTGATCGACGAACCGAGGTCACCCTGGGCGAGCTTGCCGAGGTAGTCGACGAACTGGACCGGGATCGGCCGGTCGAAACCCTGGGCGTGGTCGAACGCGGCGCACTGCGCCGGCGTCGCGTGCTCTCCGAGCAGGGCGTAGCACTGGCTGCCGGGCAGGACACGGTTCAGGAAGAAGACGAGGACGAGGATCCCCAACAGGACGGGGATCGTCAGCAGGATTCGTCGGAGGATGTAGGTCGCCACTCACACCGCCTGCAGTGGTGGGTGCGGATCGTTCGATCCGGGCCGATCCGGATCGGTGGGATGCCGAAGGGGCGCCGCGGGTCGCGGCGCCCCTTCGATTGCGTTTCGGGCCGACCGGCTCAGGAAGCCGGCGGGTTGAGGTAGCCGCCCCAGAGGGCCGGGAAGTAGTCGAACGTGCCGGCGTTGCCGACGTGGTTCTTGTTCTTCGTGTCCCACTGGGCCGCGAACGAGGCCACGACGTCGTTGGCGTCGAAGGCCGCGCCGTCATGGAACTTCACCCCGTCGCGCAGGGTGCAGGTCCATTTCGTCCCGTCGGTGTTGGGCTCGCACTTGGTCGCCAGCGCCGGAACGCTGCCGGTCTTGCCGAGCTCGTAGCCGTAGAGCCCTTCGTAGACCTGCTCGCAGTTGCGAAGCGAGTCGCCGTCGCTCTCGTCGCCGCAGTACAGGCCGGACGTCTCCGCGTTCTGCTGGAACACGAACTGGTCGCGACCGCCCGGATCCATGACGGAGAAGATGTCCACGCCCAGCGGCGAGGCCACGGCGCCCTTGACGTCCGCCTTGAATGCCATGGCGGACGCCGCGTGGGTCAGCGGGACCATCGGGACGTGCTGCTTGATCAGGTTGTTCGCGTCCTTGTACTCGCCGAGGCGAGCGGTCGCGTCCGTCTCCGACGCGGCCTTGGACAGGATCGTGGTGATGTCGTCGAACTTCTTGCCGAACGCCGAGTTCGCGCCGATCCCGAAGTGGTAGTCGACAAAGTCGGTCATGTCGGGATAGTCACCGCCCCAGCCGAGGAGGAACAGCGGGTACTGGCCCTTGCTGGAGTTCGGGAGGTAGGCCGCGTTGTCCTCCTGGTGGATCTTCACGTCGATCCCCAGGGTCTTGAACTGGGCCTGCAGGTCCTGGATGACGCCGGGCGGGTTCGGCAGGTAGCCGCGCGCCTTCGGGCGGAAGTAGATGTCGTAGGTCTTGCTGAAGTCGAAGTTGGCGTCCTTCAGCATCTGCTTCGCCTGCTCGACGTTGAAGTTGTACCACTTGTCGCCCTCGCAGCCGCCGGGGACGCTGCACGGGGTGAAGTAGTCGGCGACCTCGGAGCCGGGCGGGTCGAACGTGTCGTTGATCCGCTTCCGGTCGATGCCCATGGCGATCGCCTGGCGGACCTTCTCGTTGTTCCACGGCGCGTCGTCGACGTTGAAGCCGAGGTACAGGATCGTGAACGCGTCGCGGTTCACGAGCTGGAGGCTCGAGTCGCCCTGGACGGTCGCGTAGTCGTCGGTGCCGACGTTGTCGATGCCGTCGGCGGCGCCGGACTGCAGCTCCTGGAGCCGCTGGGCGGCCGTGTCGCTCCACTTGAAGATCAGCGTCGGAGCGATGGCCTTGGTGCCCCAGTAGTCCGGGTTGGCCTCCATCGTGATGTGGTCGCCGGCGACCCATTCCTTGAACTTGTAGGGGCCGGTGCCGTTCATCGTCTTGACGTACGACTTGTCCGGTGCATGCGCATCGAGCCAGTCGGAGTCCTGGATGCCGTTCGTCGCGAATGCGAGCTTTGCGAGGAACGCGACATCCGGGGCGCAGAGATCGAACTCGACCGTCAGGCGATCGACGGCCTTGATCTGGCTGAACTCGCCGGTGTAGCCGGCAGGCTTGCTCGCGCAGTCGACGGCCGTGTCGGGATAGCTCGTGCCTGCGTAGGCGGCCTCGCTGGCGCTGGCCGCCGGGGCCTCGCTCGCTGCGGTGGACGGGGCGGCGGCCGACGATGCGCTCGGCGCCGGGCTCGACGAGCCGCTACAGGCGGCGAACAGGATGGCCACCACGCCCAGCGGGGCGAGGCGCGACCATCGCGTGGATCGGGACATGCCCTGACTCCTCCTCAAACGGCTCGGACACAGGGGGTTCGTCGCATCCGATCCCTGCACCCGGAGCGTCCGTTCCGCGCGCGATCGGCCCTCGGGCCGCAGGTCGCGGGTGCCGCGGACTGTAGCACGCGGAAACCACGCGCCGCCATGCAGGCGGACGCATGCCGGGGAGTACCGGTCGGGAGCCTTCCACGTTCAGATCCGGGGCCGGCGGCGACGGGTTGGTCCGCCTCCCGAGCGCTATCCTCGGCCCGTGCAGAGCCTCCGGATCGTCCTCGCCCAGGTCGCACCACAGCTCGGGCTGTTCGACGCGAACCTCGCCCGTCATCACGAGATCCTGGACGCGGCGCGCGAACAGGACGCCGACCTCGTCGTCTTCCCGGAGCTCGGGCTGACGGGTTACCTCCTGCAGGACCTCGCCGCGGAGGTCGCGATCCGGCTTGACGACCCGCGGCTCGTCGAGCTTGCCGCCGCGACCCGGGGGCTCTCCGCCGTCGTCTCGTTCGTCGAGGAGTCCGGCGACCATCGGCTCTTCATCGCCGCCGCGCTCCTCGAGGACGGCGCGATCCGGCACGTCCACCGGAAGCTGTTCCTGCCCACGTACGGCCTGTTCGACGAGCGGCGGTTCTTCGCCGCGGGCGATCTCCTGCGGGCGACGCCCTCACGGCTGGGGATCGGCGTGGGGCTGGCCGTGTGCGAGGACTTCTGGCACCTGACGGTGCCCCAGCTCCTCGCGCTCGACGGCGCCCAGATCCTCGTGAACGTCTCGTCCTCACCCGGACGGGACCTCGCGGCGACGAACGAGGTGGGGCTCGGGACGGCCACGTCGTGGCGGACGCTCATGCGGACCTACGCCCAGCTCACGACATCGGTGGTCGTCTTCTGCAACCGGGTCGGGGTCGACGAGTCGATCTCGTTCTGGGGCGGCTCGGAGGTCATCGCCCCCAACGGCCAGGCGCTCTTCAGCGCGCCGTTCTTCGAGGAGGGCGTCTACACCGTCGACGTGCCGCTCGCGGACCTCCGGCGGGAACGCCTGGCCCTCCCGCTGCTCCGCGACGAGCGGCCGGAGCTCCAGGTCCGGGAGCTCACCCGGATCGTCGCCGAGCGCGCCGGGCTGGCCTCCGACTCGACCGCCGACGACCTGGCCGAGGCGGGTCTCGACGTCGCCCCGGGCGAGCCGCGCCACGCCAGGATCGGATTCGTCGAGGGCGGCGACCCCGCCGACGAGGACGGATCGAGCGGGTCACCGGACCTGCCGGCCGCCGAGGGCGCCCATCGATGACCGAGTCGACGATCGTGCCCCCGCCCGAGCCGCTGTTCGAGCTGCCGCCGGAGCTGGCGATCGACACGGACGTCGCGCGGCGCGTGATCGGCCAGTTCATCCGGGGCCAGCTTCGCCAGGCCGGCTTCGACCGGACCGTGCTCGGGCTGTCCGGCGGGATCGACTCGGCCCTCGTCGCCTACCTGACGGCCGAGGCGATCGGCGCCGACCGGCTCCTCTGCGTCCTGATGCCGTACCGGTCGTCGTCGGAGGCTTCTCGTCGCGACGCCCAGACGGTCGTCGAGCGGTTGGGGACCGCGAGCGAGCTGGTGGACATCAGCCCGATGGTCGACGCCTTCTTCGTCGCCGACCCGGAGGCCACGCCGGTCCGGCGCGGCAACGTCATGGCCCGCCAGCGGATGACGATCCTCTACGACCGATCCGTCACCTGGGGCGGGCTCGTCGTCGGGACGGGCAACAAGACGGAGTCCCTGATCGGCTACACGACGCTGTTCGGCGACTCGGCGTGCGCGTTCAACCCGATCGGCGACCTCTACAAGAGCCAGGTGCGCCAGCTGGCGGCCGCGATCGGCGTGCCCGAGGAGATCATCCGGAAGGCGCCGTCGGCCGATCTCTGGCCCGGCCAGACCGACGAGACCGAGGCCGGCTTCTCGTATCCGGTCCTGGACCGGCTCCTGTACTGGCGGGTCGACCGGCGGCGGTCGGACGAGGAGATGACCGCGCTCGGCTTCGATCCAGCGCTCGTGGCCCGGGTCGACCGGATGATCGCGGCGTCGGAGTTCAAGCGGCAGGTGCCGCCGATCGCGAAGCTGGGACCGCGGACGGCCGGCGTGGACTACCTCTACCCGCGGCGTCGGCCCGGCTCCGCGCGCGAGTGACGGACGCCGGCGGCCGCGGGGGAGGCGGGCGGCTGTACGTCGTGGCGACGCCGATCGGCAACCTGGCCGACGTCACGCTCCGGTCGATCGAGGTGCTGCGCTCGGTCGCGGTCATCGCCGCCGAGGACACCCGGCTGACCCGGCGTCTCCTCGACCGGCACGGGATCGAGACGCCGACGATCAGCTACCACGCCCGGAGCGGCCCGGGGCGTGCCCAGCAGCTGCTCGAGCGGCTCCGCGCGGGCGACGACGTCGCCCTCGTTACCGACGCCGGAACGCCCGTCGTCAGCGATCCCGGCGAGGAGCTGGTCGCGGCGTGGGCGGGCGAGGGCGGCCTCGTCGTGCCGATCCCGGGCGCCTCGGCAGTCCTGGCTGCGGTCGCCGGCTCCGGGATCGCCGGTCCGCGCTGGTCGTTCGAGGGGTTCCTGCCGAGGGCGGGTCGAGAGCGTCGCGAACGCCTCGCCCGGATCGCGACGGACCCGCGCGGCACGGTGCTCTACGAGGCGCCGGGCCGCGTCGCCGCGACCCTCGCCGACCTGGCGGCCGCGTGCGGCGGCGAGCGGCCGGCGGCCGTCTGCCGCGAGCTGACCAAGCTCCACGAGGAGATCGTCCGGGGCCCGCTGGCCGGGCTGGCGGCGGCGGCTCGGAGGGGCGAGCTGACGCTCCGCGGCGAGTTCGCGATCGTCGTCGGGGCCGATCGCGAAGGCCCGGCCAGCCGGGCGACCGACGCCGGCTCGACGGGGGCCGCGATCCTGGCGGCCCTGGCCGAGGTGGATCGCCGGACGGCGGCCGGTGTTGCGCGAGGCGAGGCTGCGCGACAGGTCGCGGCCGAGACCGGCCTGCCCCGCCGGCGGCTGTATGCCCCGCCGGATCGTCCGACCGCTTCCGACGATGGCTGAGCCGCGACCCGCCCACGGCGGGCTGCCGGTCCTCGGCGCGATGTCGCCGATCACCCGCGCCATCGCGATCGCGGTGGCGATCCTCGGGATCGCGACGATCGCGGCCAACGCCCTGGTCGGTCTCGAGCCGACGGTCGTCTTCGGCCTGGCGGCACTCTCCATCCTCGGTCTGGCCTGGCTCATCGGGCTCGCGACGGAGCGACTCGGCGAGATCACCGGGCCGCAGGTCGGCGGGATCCTGAACGCGACGTTCGGCAACATCGCCGAGCTGATCATCGCCTTCTTCGCCCTCCAGGCCGGCCTGATCGACGTCGTGAAGGCGAGCCTCACCGGCTCGATCATCGGCAACCTGCTGCTCGTGCTCGGGCTGAGCGTGCTCGTCGGCGGGATCCGGAACGGCCGCCAGACGTTCAGCCGCGAGATCGCCGGCTCGAACGCCGCGCTCCTCGTCCTCGCCGCGATCGGCCTGCTCATCCCGGCCGTCCTCGCCTTCACGACCACGACGAGCGAGGGCAGCGTCGTCCAGGACTCGGTCCTCGTCTCGATCTTCCTGATCGTCGGCTACGTCCTCTCGCTCGTGTACCAGTTCACGAACCCGTCCACGAGCCTCGGCGCGCACGAGCCCGGCGACTCGGCCGCGATCAGCGGCTGGTCCGGGCGCGAGGCGGCCGCCGTCCTCGTCGCGGCGGCGGTCCTGCTGGCGATCCTCTCGGAGATCCTCGTCGGCGCGATCGAGCCGGTCGTCGACGCCCTCGGCCTGACGACGTTCTTCGTCGGCGTCGTCGTGCTCCCGGTGATCGGCAACCTCGCCGAGCAGCTCGTCGCCGTCCAGCTCGCCTGGAAGGACAAGATGCAGTTCTCGATGGCGGTCTCGTACGGGGCCAGCCTCCAGGTGGCGCTGTTCGTCGCTCCGGTGCTCGTCCTCGTCGGCGTCCTGACCGGGCACGAGATGGATCTCGTGTTCGTGCCACTCGAGGTCGCGGCCGTGGCCGTGGCCGTCGGGATCAGCGCGCTCATCGCCCTCGACGGCGAATCGAACTGGCTCGAGGGCGCCCTCCTCGTGATCGTCTATCTGATCCTCGCCGCGGCGTTCTACGAGCTGGCCTGAACGTCGGCGGGAAGCGGGCAGGGAGGGACCGGCGGCGGGAGGGGGCGCCGCCGCCGGCCCGAGGGAGTGATCCGGCTGGCTCAGGCGGCGACGACCGCCTCCTCGCCATCGGGGATCGGCTCGCCTGCGGCCGCGATCGCCGCCGCCTCGAGCGCGTCCTCGTCTTCGTCGTCGGCACCGTCCGCCCCGGCGACCTCGCCGTAGGCCGCAGCCTGGGCGGCGAGCCCGTTGGCGGCCTGCTCCGCGGCGTAGTCCTTCTTCCGGCGGCCGGAGAGCATCTCGACGTGGCTGGCGACGATCTCGGTCTTCCAGTGCCGCTTGCCGGTGTCGTCATCCCAGGAGCGGGTCTGGATCCGACCCTCGACCGCGACCTGCTGGCCCTTGCCGAGGAACTCCCCGCAGGTCTGGGCCAGACGGTCCCAGGTGACCACGTTGTGATACTCGGCCTTTTCCTTCCCCTGGCCGACGTACTCGTTCGTCGCGATGCTGAACTGGGTCACCGCCTTGCCCGTCGCGGTGCTGCGCATCTCCGGGTCGCGGGTCAGGCGCCCGGTCAACAGGACCTTGTTCACGGTCCACGTCTCCTTCTCGGCCGGCCGATCTTCGTCGGCGGGCCCTGCGTTCCGGCGGGAACGATCGCGGCGGGCATCTCGCGGCGGGGTGAGGAAAGGCGCCGGCCCCGGCGGTCGGGCCATCCGGCGGGCGGCGGTCCATCGGTGGTCGGCGGACCGTGGATGGGTTCGCTCGGCGGAGCCGGCAGGTGCCTTGGCGGGCAGTCGGGACCGTAGCAGGCGGCCCTTTGCCGCCACTCACCCCGGGATCACGCCTCCCTCAACGGTGGCTCACCGATGCGCGACCGGGGCGGCAGCGCTGGAGGTTACGAGCGCGTCACGTACCGCTCGCGGAGGGCGTGGACCGTCGGGGCGGGCAGGACGCCGGCGTCGAGCAGGTCCTCGAGCGTGACGGACCGGAACGTCGCGGAGTCCCGGAGCAGCACCTCGTACCGGGCGCACAGGTCCACCAGGTCCACGTTCTCGGCCGGGTGGACGACCACGGACCGGCCCCAGGTCCAGGCGTCGGACGGATGCTGGAGCATCGAGAAGAGCAACAGCTGCTCGAGCCACGGCGACCACAGGTCGCTCCGGCCGCTGACCCGCTCGAACGCCTCGGGAGTGAAGGCCTCGGACCGTTCGTGGACCTCCCGGTACCGCCAGAGGTTCTCCGGCTTCGGCGTCTCGGGCTTCAGCCGCTCGTGGTAGTTCACGTCGACGGCGACAATCCCGTGGGTTCCGTCGTCGCGGTCGAGGACGAAGGCCGCGTCGAACTGGCGCAGGCTGTTGAGCCACTGGGCATCGAGACGCCCGGGCGAATGGAGGAACCGGACCTCGGACACCCGGCCGGGGGCATCCGGAAACCAGCCCCCCACGAGGCGGTCGGCGCGCGCGAGGTCCGCGGCGAGGTCGCCGAACAGGTTGAACGTCAACGCCTCGGACGAGAGCAGATCCGCCCACAATCGCTGATGGTCGATGCTCTGGTTGGGCTCGACCACCGCCATCCGGTGCCGCGCCGCCTCGAGGGCGGCCGCGGTGATGAGGTTCGCGCCGGTCTCCCGACTGTACGCCAGCGGGATGCGGCTGCCCACGGGCCTCCCGTCCGTGCCTGGCCGTGGGACGTACGGCTGGGACCCGATCGGGAGGTCATGGCGCGTCCGCCAGCGGGCCTGCTGCAGCCGCGTTCGCTGGCGGAACGCGGTCATCGCGGGCCGACGCGGGATGACGTCGCTCGGATCCCAGCACGAGGCTGCCTCGAGCTCGTCGCGACTCGGTGCCCGAATCAGCCTGTTCATCGCAACGGAGATCGTCGCATGGACGTGAGCGTCGCCGGTCGACCGCGTCACGGGGAACCAGTCCCTTCGGGGTCGCGACGCGCAGCCCGGCCAGCGCGGCGCAGGCCGGAATCAGCCGGCGGCGGCTCCGCCGGCGGCCGTGCCGCCATCGCCCACGTCCGTCCGGCGGCGCCGCCGTCGACCGTGGGCGGCATCGAGCGCGGCAGGCGCCTCGGTGATCGCCAGCACGGTCGGATCGGGAACGGGGGCCCGCGCCGCGAACAGGTCGCAGAACAGCGTGACCATCTCCGGGTCGAACTGCGTCCCGGCGTGCCGCCGCAGCTCCTTGATCGCGTCGTCGTGGCTGATCGCCCGCTTGTACGGCCGGTCGTGGGTCATCGCGTCGTAGGCGTCGGCGATCGCGACGATCCGGGCGCCGAGCGGGATGTCGTTGCCGCGCAGCCCGAACGGGTAGCCG
>DATBGP010000204.1:0-2286 GCA_036557925.1 Candidatus Limnocylindrales bacterium
GCCGACGCCAGCATGATGTCGTTGTCGGTGATGTCGCCCGCGCCCTCGTGGAGGACGTTGATCCGGATCTCGTCCTGGTTCAGCTGCTCCAGGGCGTGGGTGATCGCGCCGAGCGATCCGGACACGTCGGCCTTGAGGATGATCCGCAGCTCCTTGGCCTGACCGGCCTGGATCTGGCGGTAGAGGTCCTCGAGCGTGGCCCGGCCGCTGCCCTCGCCGCCCTTCGCGGCGACCTCGGCCTGGCGGGCCTCGACCATCGCCCGGGCTGCCTTCTCGTCGGCGACGACGCGGAGGATGTCGCCGGCCTCGGGCACCGCCGAGAGGCCGAGCACGACGACGGCCGACGACGGACCGGCCTTCTGGATCCGCTTGCCCTGGTCGTTCTCGAGCGCCCGGACCTTGCCGAACGTCTCGCCGACGACGATGACGTCGCCGACGTGGAGCGTGCCCGTCTGGACGATCGCGGTCGCGACCGCGCCACGGTTCTTGTCCAGCTGGGCCTCCACGATCGTGCCGACCGCGGCGCGCTTCGGGTTGGCCTTCAGCTCCTGCAGGTCGGCGACGAGCAGGATCATCTCGATCAGCTCGTCCAGGCCGACGCGGGTCCGCGCGGACACCGGCACGAGCGGCGTATCGCCGCCGTAGTCCTCGACGATCACGCCGGCCTCGGACAGCTCGGTCTTGACCCGGTCCGGGTTCGAATCGGCCTTGTCGATCTTGTTCAGGGCGATGACGATCGGCACCTTCGCGGCGCGGGCGTGGCTGATCGCCTCGAGCGTCTGGGGCATGACGCCGTCGTCGGCGGCGACGACGACCACGGCGATGTCCGTGACCTTCGCCCCGCGCGCGCGCATCGCGGTGAACGCCTCGTGGCCCGGGGTGTCGAGGAAGACGACGCGCTTGCCGTCGTGCTCGATCTCGCTCGCGCCGATGTGCTGGGTGATGCCGCCCCGCTCGCCCGCGGCGACCTCCGTCGTCCGGATCGCGTCGAGCAGGCTCGTCTTGCCGTGGTCGACGTGGCCCATCACGGTCACGATCGGCGCGCGCGGCTGCAGGTCCGCCTCGTCGTCCCCGTCGAAGAGGACCTCCTTGGCAGCCGGCGCCGGGGCCTCGGCCTCCTCGCCCTCGACGGCGACGCCGGCGGACGGCGCGATGGTCTCGGCCACCTCGTAGCCGAGCTCGCCGGCGACCAGCGAGGCGGTGTCGCGATCGATCAGCTGGTTGATGGTCGCGAAGATGCCGCTCTTGATCAGCTCGCGGATCACGTCCGCGGGGTTGACCGCGAGCAGGTCCGCGAGCTCCTTGACGGTGATCGTCGAGGGCAGCTCGATCGCGCCCCGCTCACGCGGATCGGCGACCTGGACCTGCGACTGGTTGGCGTTGTCTCGACGCGGTGGCTTGCGCGGCCCGCGCCGGCCGCGGGTGCCGCTCCTACTCCTGGCCACGGGCTCCTCCTTCGGTGTTCAGTGTCGACGGTCCCGCCGCCAGCGTCAGGCGCAGGTCGGCCGGGACCGGTGCCTCGAGCGCACGCCCGAGGGCGCCTCGCTCGATGGCTCGGGTCCAGCATTCGGCGTCGCGGCAGAGATAGGCTCCCCTGCCGGCCAGCCGGCCGGTCTCATCGATTCTCATGTCGCCGTCCGGCATCCTGACGATCCGGACGAGCTCTCGTTTGGGCCGCGACGTTCGACAGGCGACGCACGACCGGGTCGGGACCCGCCGTGGCGCATCCGGTCGAGGCCGGGCTACGACGCCACCTCCTTGGCGGTGGCTTTCCTGGCTCGGGTCTTCTTCACCGGCGTCGCGCCGTCGGCATCCGCGGCCGCGGGCGCCGCCTCGGCACCCACGCCGTCCTGGGCGTGGGCGGCAGCTCCGTCGTTGGCATCGGGCGTCGCGCCGTTCGTCGCCGCGGTCGACGGGGCCGCGGCCTTGCGGGTCCGGCTCGCCTTCTTCTTCGGCGCCTCGGCGACCGCGTCCGGAGCGGGCTCCGCCTCGGCCGACGCCGGGACGGGCTCCGGGGTCTCCGGGACTTCCGTGGCATCCGCGGGCCCCCCGACGGTCGGGGCCGCCTCGATCGGCGCCCCGGCAGCCGGCTCCTCGGCGACGGCGCCGTCCGCGCCGCCTTCGTCCTCGGCCGCCTTGGCGGCCACCGAGACGTCGCTCCGGATGTCGATCCGCCAGCCCGTCAGCCGGGCCGCGAGCCGGGCGTTCTGGCCCTCGCGGCCGATCGCGAGCGACAGCATCCGCTCCGGGACCGTCACGTTCGCGATCCGGTGCTCCTCGTCGATG
>DATBGP010000205.1:0-8635 GCA_036557925.1 Candidatus Limnocylindrales bacterium
AGCATCGTGTTCGACGTCGAGGTGATCTATCTCGCCCGGCGGCGCGGCTATGGCATGGCGATCGTGCCGATCACCTGGGCGGACCGGCGCGGCTCGCGGATGCGAGCGCGGCCGAGCCTGGCTGCGCGCGTCGCCTGGGACCTGTTCCGGATCCCGCTGATCCATCGCCGGATCGGGCGGGCCGCGAAGCCGGCCGAAGGGTGAGCGGGCGGGGATGAGCGTGCGGGGAGCGGCCGCGTCGCCGGCCGGCGGCCTGCGCGGTGCCGACGGGTTCGACGTCGTCGGCCGGCTCCAGGCCATCGCCGACCGGCTCGGGCCGAACCGCCTCCGGGCGATGCGCCACGCGCTGATCATCGTGGGGCTGCTCGCGCTGCCCTACATCATCGTGATCAACCGGGGCACGTCGATCTTCGGCTTCGACGCTCACGCCTACTGGGCGGTCGACCTCTCGAATTTGTACGGGAACGCGTCGGGCAACACGTCGGATCTCGACGCGTTCCGCTACACGCCGGCCGCCGGCCAGGCGTTCTCGATCTTCCACGTCCTGCCGTGGGAGGTCTTCTTCGCCCTCTATTTCGCGGCCATGATCGCGGCCCTGATCTGGCTGACCGGCCGGACCTGGCTCGTCCTCCTCGCGTTCCCGCCGATCCCGCTCGAGCTCTACCACGGGAACATCCACCTGTTCATGGCGGTCGCGATCGTCGTCGGGTTCGCGTATCCCGCGGCGTGGGCCTTCATCGTCCTGACGAAGGTGTCGCCCGGGGTCGGCGCGCTGTGGTTCGCGTTCCGGCGGGAATGGCGGGCCTTCGCGATCGCCGTGGGCGCAACCGTCGTGATCGCCGGCGTGAGCTTCGTCGCCGCGCCGGAGCTCTGGCGGCAGTACGTCACGACGATGATGAACAACCTCGGCTACGACCCGGGCCACCCGTACCCGTTCCCGGTCCCCCTGCCGATCCGGCTGGCCGTCTCCGTGGCGATCGTGTGGTGGGGCGCCCGGACCGACCGCCGCTGGACCGTGCCGGTCGCGGCCACGATCAGCCTGCCGATCATCTGGTTCCACGGCCTCGCCCTGCTCGTGGCCGCGATCCCGCTCTGGCGGGAGGACCGCGCCCGGGCCGCCGCCCGCCGCGCCGGGACGCCTCAGCCGGGAATGGAGGACCTGATCCGCCGGGCCGAGGTCGCCCAGGCCGCGAGCGGCAGGAACAACATCGGCGCCTGACCGATCGAGTAGAAGATCCCGCCGCCGCCCCGGGCGTTGAGCACCGCGGCGACGTAGTCGGGCCACATCGGCAGGAAGAGCAGCGACACCGCCCCGAGGACCGCGAGCGCGATCCACCACGAGCGCCGGTTGGCCCCGAAGAAGGCGAACGGGGCGAGCGTCGGCTTCAGGAACACGAGGACGGACAGTGGCCGCCAGAGGGTGCCGAGGGCCATGAACGCCATGATCCAGATCCCCGGGTTGCCCCCGGCGATCACGACGATCGTCGTCGGCCACCAGAGGCAGAACAGGATCGCCGGCCAGCCGACGATCGCCGGCCGCAGCCAGACGACGGCCCCGGCCGTGATCCCGAGCGAGAGGCCGTAGTACAGGACCGCCGAGAGGGGCTCCGGCATCGCCGCCAGCGGGGCGAACACGAGGAGCATCGGCGGCGGGTAGAGGATGTCGCCCGAGCGGACCTCGTACGGGCCGGCGAGCTGGTATGCGTGGTAGAAGCCGTTGCCGTCCAGCCAGCTCCGGGCGGCGTTCATGTAGAGGACGCGATCGCCGTCGATGGGGAAGGCGAGGCGGTCGAGGTTCGTGACGATCTCGACGACCTCGAGGGCGATCCCGACGACGAGGACCGCCGACGCGACGAGCGCCGCCAGGCGGATCCAGCGATCCCGGGCCGGGGCGCCGGTCAGGCGGGCGATCGAGGTCGTCATCCGCGTCGGGCTCCCATCAGGCGGTCGTCGGCCGCGGCCGCTGGGCCGCCCGGAGGCTCGCGAGGACCGAGCCGCGCTCGGGGATCCAGGCCGCGGCCGACGCGGCGGCGATCCCGAACGTTCCGAGGTAGAGCGCCGGCGAGACGAGCGCCGCCGCGACGACGGCGACACTGAACGTCAGGCGCTCGTCGCCGCGTCGGCTGACCCCGAGCACCACGATCGCGGCGATGGCGAGCAGGACCGTCGACGAGATCCCGGTGATCCCGGCGAGGGACGTCGGCGCCGGCACGGACTGCGGCACCGATGCGAGCCAGTCGAGATGGTTCTGGAGCCCGGCGCCGGCGAGCGAGACGACGCCGATGACCGCCAGGGCGAGGGCGGTCGCCCCGACACCGTGCCAGCGGCGGGCCGTCGCGAGCCAGAGGAGAAGCAGCACCGGCGTCAGCTTGATCGCGATCGCCGCGGCGACGAGCGAGCCGACGACGGCCGGACGGGCCCGGAACACCCAGGCAAGGACGAGGATCCCGAACAGGAAGGCATTGGCGTTGCCGGCGAGGGACTGGATGGCGATCGGCGCGGCCAGGACGGCCACGATCGCGGCCGTCGCCAGGCCGCCCCGGACGAGGAGCCAGCCGGCCGTGGCGAGCGTGGCGAGCAGTCCAGCCCCGGCCCAGAGCGTCATCGCCGGGTCACCGAGCAGGGCCAGCGGCCGCCAGACGACGGCGATTGGCGGCGGCGCGAGCAGGGGCACCGTCCAGTACGGAGGCACCAGGGTGATGGGCCGGTCGCCGGGCGAGAGCGCGTAGAGCGGATGGCCGGCGTTCAGGCGCTCGCCGGCCGCGAGGTAGTTCCAGGCATCGCTGCCGGGCGTGGACGGGTCGAACCCGAGCACGCCGAAGACGAGGAGCCACCAGAGAACCGCGAGGGCGACCAGGGCCAACCACGCGGAGGTGCGGAGCATGGCGCCACCCTAGCCGATGGGCTGCGGGCGTCGAGGGGCTCCACGGTCCCGCCCGGCAGGACCATCCGGCCGGTGCGTCGTCTCGAGCGTCGCGGCTAGACTTCGGCCCGACCGACCGCACGAAGGAGTGGACCCACGGCAGACCGGGCGGCCCCGCGGGGGCTCGAGATCGACGCGCTGGGACGCGCGGCGCTGCCCGTCCTCGCGATCGCCTCGCTCGTGGTCGTGTCGGGCCTGATCGTCCTCGCCGCGCAGTCGGCCGGCACGCTCGGCTTCGACTTCCTCGCCTACCACCAGGCGGCGGAGCGCGTCCTGGACGGGCAGCGCCTCTACGATCCGAGCGTCCAGCAGACCGGCGGGTTCGGGCTGTTCTACTACCCGCCGCCGTTCGTCTTCGCAATCCTGCCGTTCGGGCTCCTCCCGGCCACGACCGCGACGTGGGCCTGGATCCTCCTGTCGGTCGCGATGCTCGTCGCCGCGATCGCGATCCTGCCCGTGCGGGCGACCGTCCGCTGGACGACGCTCCTCCTCGCGGGGCTGTCGTGGCCGGTGGCCTACGCGCTGAAGCTCGGCCAGGTGGGGCCGCTCCTGCTGCTCCTGTTCGCGATCGGCTGGCGCTGGCTCGACCGGCCGCTGGCCGTCGGCGCGGCGGGCGCCCTCGGGGCGGTCGTGAAGCTCCAGCCGGGCCTGATCCTCGTCTGGGCCCTCCTGACCCGGCGGCTGATGGCCGTGGTCTTCGGCGCCGGAATCCTGCTGGTCGTCGCGGTCGCAGCCACGCTGATCCTCGGCGGCATCGGCGTCTGGCAGGACTACGTCGCCCTGATCCGGAACGTCAGCGACCCGATCACGACGCCGCACAACTTCACGCCCGGCGCGGCCGCCTACCAGGCCGGTGTCTCCGCGGGTGCCGCGACCGCGATCCAGCTCGCGAGCTCCGTGCTGGTGGTCGCGGCGGTGATCGTCGCCGCCGTGCGAGCGCCCGCCGACGCCTCGCTCCTTGTCACGATGGTGGCCAGCCAGCTTCTCTCGCCGGTCCTCTGGGACCATTACGCGATGCTCCTGCTCCTGCCCGTCGCGTGGCTGCTCGAGCGCCGGCAATGGTGGGCGGTGGCCATCCCGCTCGTGACGTCGGCGGTGACGCTGTTCGTGAACCTGCCGGCGGCGATCTACCCGACGGTGTTCTGGATCACGCTGCTCGGCGTGCTCGCCGTCGGGCTCCGGGAGGGTCGGGGCACCTCCGACGAACCGCTCGCCCCGGCCGATGCGGCCGCCGGCTCGGCCGCATGATGGCGGACACGACGACCGCCCGCCTCGAACCTCGCTCGCGCGTCGGCTTCCTCGATCGAATCGACACCGCGACCAGGGTCGGGATCGCCCTGACGATCGTCGCCGCGCTCGTCTACTGGCTCTCGAACCGCTTCTACGACGCCCAGCGGGGCGACTTCTTCTATCTCGCCGACGCCTTCCTCCACGGCCGGACCTGGCTCGACGTGCGCCTCGGCCCGCAGGACGTGATCCCGATCGACGGTCGGATCTACGTCCCCTTCGCGCCCTTCCCGGCCATCGCCCTGATGCCCCTCGTGGCGCTCACCGGACCGGGCCTCGCGGACCAGTGGGAGACGGGGATCAACGCCGCGCTCGCCGCGGCGACGGTGGGTCTGGCCTGGTGGTACACGGGTCGAACGAACGTTCGTTCGCTCGTCGACCGCTTCCTGCTGGCCCTCCTGTTCGGCTTCTCCACCCAGATCTGGTGGGTCACGACGCGGGGCGGG
The DNA here is from genome assembly GCA_036557925.1 of Candidatus Limnocylindrales bacterium. Taxonomy (GTDB): domain Bacteria; phylum Chloroflexota; class Limnocylindria; order Limnocylindrales; family CSP1-4; genus CF-46. The sequence goes on from DATBGP010000205.1 coordinate 4,657, forward strand.
GTCTGGCACACCGGCCAGCTCATCGCGACGATCCTCACCCTCGCGATCCTCGTCGAGCTCTGGGGCAGCCGCCGGGCGTGGCTCGTGGGCCTCCTTGCCGGGTTCGCGTTCCTGACGCGCGCCCCGCTCGCGTTCGCGATCCCGTTCTATGCGCTGCTGCTGGCCGGCGACCGGATCTGGGAGCCCGCGAAGTGGCCGTGGCGGCAGTGGCTCGCCCTCGCCGCCGGCGTCCTTCCGTCGATCGTCTTCTTCTTCTGGTACAACGCCGCCCGCTTCGGCTCGCCCCTCGAGTCCGGGTACGCGCTGGCGGTCCTGCCCGCCTGGCTGGAAGCCCAGCGCCAGCTCGGGCTCTTCTCGACGGCCCACCTCGGGATGAACATCGACTACCTGTTCACGAAGCTTCCGGCGTTCGGCCCGACCTTCCCGTTCTTCCAGCCGGACGGGCTCGGGATGTCGATCTTCTTCACGAGCCCGGGCCTCCTCTACGCGGTGAAGGCGCCATGGCGCGAGTCGCGCTCGTGGTGGCTGGCCGGTGCGGCCCTCCTCGTCCTCATCCCGACGCTCCTGTACTACGGCGGCGGCTGGCTCCAGTTCGGCTATCGCTACGCGCTCGATTCGATCCCGTTCGTCTGGGCTCTCTGCGCGATCGCCGCCGCCCGCGCCGAGGAGCGGCGGGCGACGGTGGGGCTGAGCGGCCGGGCCATCGGGCTGGGCTGGGTGGCGCTCATCGCGTTCGGGGTCGCGGTCGGCGCGGCCGGCGTGTACTGGGCGTACCACCTGTGAGCGGCGGGGGCGGAGCGCCGGCGACCGCCGCGCCCGCGAACGCGGCGCCCGCGATCGCGACCGAGGAGCGGGTCCGGCGGCTGGTTCCCGTCCTCCTCGCGACGTGGTTCGTCGCGATCTCGGCGATGCGCCTCATCCTCATCGCGCCGGGCGGGCCCGGGTTCGACGGCCGGCTGTACCGGTCCGCGACCGTGGCCTGGCTGCAGGGCCAGGATCCGTGGTCCGTCGTCCAGGGCGGCGTCTGGTTCGGGGCGCCGCCGCCGTCGCTGCTCCCGATGATTCCCTTCGCGCTGCTGCCGGAGACGCTGGCGGTCGGGCTGCTCCTGGTGCTGGGGCTGGTCGGCAGCGTCTGGGCGATCCGGCGGCTCGGGCTGCCGATCTGGTGGCTCGCGTTCCCGCCGCTCGTCGACGGGATCTGGAACGCGAACCCGCACGTGCTCGTGCTGCCGCTGCTCCTCCTCGGGCTCGCCCCGATCGCCACGATCGTCAAGCTCTACGCCGTGGTCGTCCCGGCGATCCGCCTCGAGGTCCGGGCGCTCGCCCTCACCGCGGTGGCCCTGGTCGTGACCGCGCCCTTCGTCCCCTGGTCGACGTTCCTCGCCGAACGGCAGCAGATCTCGGAGCGGCTGGACCTCACCGCCGGGGGCGGCTCCAGCGTCTTCGGGCTGGAGATGCCGCTGCTCCCGATCGGGCTGGCGGTCGCCGTGGTCGCGCTCGTCGTCCTGTTCCGGCGGGACCGCGAGCGGGCGGCGTGGCTGGCGATGCCGGCGTTCTGGCCATGGACGCAGTGGTACTACGCGTCGCAGGCCATCCCCGGCGTCGCGGATCGGCCGCAGTCGGCGCCATCGGGCATCGCGACCGTGCTCGTCCTCGCCGTGGCCGCGGCGGTCCTCGCGTCACCGGTCGAGGGCGCGCCCGTCGTCGCCCTGGCCATCGTCGCGTTCGGCGAGCCGCTCGTCGCGGCGGCCGGACGACAGCGAGCCGCGAACGCTCGGTCGACGTCGTCGCCTTCGGCCGATCCCGTCCAGTCGACCCGCGCCGACCCGCCGATCGCTCCCTTGCCCTGACCGTCGCGCCCGGACCGCGCACCGGCGGGTCCCGGACCCGCGACGCGCACACGAGGCTCCGGCGCGTGCACGCGATGGCACGAACCGACGGCGCGTGGGACACTGCCCGCCACTCCTGAGCCAGGATCCGAACCGACGCGGAGGAGACGCTTGCGCCGATCCGGACTGATCCTCGCGATCTTCGTCCTGTCCGGCGCGGCCGGACTGGTCTACGAGGTCGTCTGGTCGCGCCAGCTCGTCCTCGTCTTCGGCAACACGACCCAGGCCGTCGCCACGATCCTCACCGGGTTCTTCGGCGGCATGGCCGTGGGCTCGTTCGTGGGCGGACGGCTGGCCGATCGCGTCCGCTCGCCGCTGCGCCTGTACGGCATCCTCGAGCTGATCCTCGTGATCGTCGTGATCCTCACGCCGATCACGTTCCGGCTCCTCCACGAGGTCTATCGCGCCGCCTTCACGAGCCTCGAGGAGCAGCCCGGCCTCCTCGCCCTCGTCCGGTTCGGCCTCGCGATCCTCGCCCTGGCGCCGGCGACGGTCCTGATGGGAGCCACCCTCCCGACGCTGACGCGCTACCTCTCCGGCGACGACCACCTCTCGAAGGCCTTCTCGCGGCTCTACGCGGCGAACACCTTCGGGGCGATCGTCGGCACGGTCGCCGCGGGCTTCATTCTCATCGAGCTGCTCGGCCTGACGAGCACGCTCCTCGTCGGGGCGGCGTGCTCCGGGATCGCCGGGCTCGTGGCGCTGGCGATCGATCGGCGGACCGGGGCACGGGCGCCGGCCGCGGACGCGGTCGCGGCCGACGAGCCCGCCGCCGTGCCGCCGCAGTCCGTCCCGCAGCCGCTGGCGGTCACGGAGGACCTCCGGGACGACGGGGCGGCGGTCACGCTCCGGCCGCAGCCCGCCCTCGCGCTGCTCGTCGCCTTCGTCTCCGGCCTGACGTCCCTCGGCTACCAGACGCTCTGGAACCGGCTCCTGTCGTCGGGCACCGGCAACTCGACCTACGTCTTCAGCTCGATCCTCACGATCTTCCTGACCGGTCTCGTCCTCGGCGCGATCACCTACGCGATCGCCCGCCCGTACATCCGTAGGCCGACGATCTTCCTGGCCGTCGCGCAGGTCGTCGTGGCGCTGATCACCATCGGCGGACTCGTCCTCGTCATCGCCCAGCCGCGCGTCCTCGAGCCGTCGAAGGCGCTCGAGACGCTCTGGGCGATCCTCCGGCCGGTCGTCCTCGTCGTCCTGCCGGCGACGTTCGTGATGGGCCTCAGCTTCCCGGCCTCGTCCAGCCTCCTGGCCGACGACCCGGACCACATCGCGACGTACGCCGGTCGCCTCCTCGCCTCGAACACGGCCGGCGCGATCGTCGGCACGTTCGTCATCCCGTTCTTCCTGATCCCGGCCATCGGCTCGCCGGCGTCCGTCGCGGTCATCGCCCTCCTCAACCTCGGGCTGGCCGCGGTGCTCGTGGCCGCGGCGACGGACTCGAGCACCGCGGCACGGGCGGCGACGGGCGTCGGCGCCGCCGTGGTCGCGGTCGCGATCCTCGCGAACCTCGTGTCACCGGCGACGCGGTTCGTGGACCCGTCCGTCGCCCGGATCCACGCCGGTGGCGCGACGCTGTACGAGTCGGCCGAGGACGAGATCGCCTCGGTCCAGGCGGGCCGCACCGCCACCGCCCAGCTCTGGGTCACCGGCACGGCGATGACGCTCCTGACGGTCGACGCCAAGCTCATGCCGATCCTGCCGCTGATGCTCCGTCCGGACTCGACGTCGGCCGCAACCGTCGCGTTCGGGATGGGCTCGGCGTTCCGGGCCGCGGTCATCGCCGGTCTCGACACGGACGCGGTCGAGCTCGTCCCATCCGTCCCGAAGATGTTCCACTGGTTCTATCCGGACGCCGAACGGATCCTGGCGCAGCCGAACGCGCGGGTCCTCGTCACCGACGGCCGCAACCACCTCGAGCTGACGCCGAAGCGCTACGACATCATCGTCACGGACCCGCCACCGCCGATCGAGAGCTCCGGCGCCGCGGTGATCTCGTCGCTCGAGTACTACCAGGCGGGCGCCGCCCATCTGAACCCCGGCGGGGTGATGATGCAGTGGACGCCCTACGGCGGGACGGTCGACGA
>DATBGP010000206.1:0-3082 GCA_036557925.1 Candidatus Limnocylindrales bacterium
CACCGACGTCTGGGTCTCGATGGGCGAGCCTCACGAGGTCTGGGCCCAGCGGATCAAGCTCCTCACGCCGTACCAGGTGAACACGAAGCTGATGAAGGCCACGGGCAACCCGGCAACGAAGTTCATGCACTGCCTGCCGGCGTTCCACGGCCGGGACACGAAGGTCGGCGAGGAGATGTTCAAGGACCACGGCCTGGCCGAGCTGGAGGTCACGGACGAGGTCTTCGAATCGCCGGCCTCCATCGTGTTCGACCAGGCCGAGAACCGGATGCACACGATCAAGGCGGTCCTCGTCGCGACGATGGTCGGCTAGGGGCCGGGGCGTGCGGATCGTCGTCGCCCTCGGCGGCAACGCGCTCCTCCGGCGGGGCCAGCCGATGACGGCCGAGAACCAGCGGGCCAACGTCCGGGTGGCGGCGGAGGCGCTGGCCCCGGTCGCCGCCGAGCACGAGCTCGTCATCTCCCATGGGAACGGACCGCAGGTCGGGCTGCTCGCGCTCCAGGGGGCGGCCTACGAGGCCGTGGAGACGTACCCGCTGGACGTCCTCGGGGCCCAGACCGAGGGGATGATCGGCTACCTGATCGAGCAGGAGCTGGGCAATCTCCTCCCGTTCGACAAGCCCTTCGCGACGGTCCTGACGATGACCGAGGTGGACCCGGACGACCCGGCCTTCGCGAACCCCGACAAGTTCATCGGCCCGGTCTACGAGCGGGAGGAAGCCGAGCGGAACGCCGCCGAGAAGGGCTGGGCGATCAGGCCGGACGGCGACAAGTGGCGGCGCGTCGTCGCCTCGCCGAAGCCGCAACGGATCTTCGAGATCCGGCCGATCACCTGGCTGCTGGAACGAGGCGCCGTCGTGATCTGCACCGGCGGCGGCGGGATCCCGACGATGTACGCGCCGGGCACGAGGCAGCTCGTCGGCGCGGAGGTCGTGGTCGACAAGGACCGGGCGTCGGCGCTGCTCGCCCGCGAGCTGGAGGCCGACCTCTTCGTCATGGCCACGGACGTCGACGGCGTCTATCGCGATTGGGGCACGCCGACGCAGGCACGGATCGAGCGGGCGACGACGAGCGAGCTCGCAGGCTCGCCCTTCGCGGCGGGCTCCATGGGCCCGAAGGTGGAGGCGGCCGTGGACTTCGCCGAGCGGACGGGCAACCGGGCCGCGATCGGGACCCTCGCCGAGGTCGGCGGGCTGGTCGCGGGGACCCACGGGACGAGCATCGTCCGTGGCTGAGCCCCGGCAGCCGGATGGCACCCTGACGGCCCGCCGGCCGGCCCGCGAGCCGTCGCTCCTCGAATCGGTCGCGGCGATCGCGCTCCTCATCGTCCTGATCATCTCGACGGTCGCCCTGTTCGGGACCGATGCGACGGGCGGACCGCTCCAGGTGGCGCTGTTCCTCTCGGCCCTCGGCGCAGGCCTGCTCTCCTGGCGGCTCGGCAACTCGAGCAGCGCGATCCGCGAGGCCGCGATCGGCGGCGTGGCCTCGGCGATGAGTGCCGTCTACATCCTGCTGGCCGTCGGGGCGCTGATCGGGACGTGGAACCTCGCCGGGACGATCCCCACGATCGTCTACTACGGGATCGGGCTGCTCCAGCCGAGCATCTTCTACCTGAGCGCGGCGGTGATCTGCGGGCTCGTCGGCCTCTCGATCGGCAGCTCCTGGACGACCGCGGCCACGATCGGCGTCGGCCTCGTGGCGCTGGCGCCGGCGATGGGCGCCTCGCCCGAGATCACCGCCGGTGCGGTCATCTCCGGCGCGTACTTCGGCGACAAGATGACGCCCATCTCGGAGACGACCGTGCTCGTCCCCTCGATGGTCGGCGGGGTCTCGACCCAGCAGCACATCGGCGCGATGATCTGGACGTCCGGGCCGGCCGTGATCATCGCCTGCGCGATCTTCGGGCTTCTCGGCCTGTTCGGCGTCGGCGAGGGCGCGGCGTTCGATCGGGCCGGCGCCCAGAACGCGCTCGCGGCCGAGTTCAACATCAGCCTCCTCAACCTGCTGCCCATGATCTTCCTGATCATCCTCTCGGTCCGGCGGGCGCCGCCGTTCCTCGCCATCCTCTCGAGCGCGCTCCTGGCGGGCGTCATGGCGTGGTTCACCCAGCCCCAGGTCGTGACGGCGTTCGTGGGCGAGGCGGCGTCGTTCTCCACGAACGTGAAGGCGCTCTACAGCGCGATGGCCAACGGCTTCGTCTCGAACACCGGCACGCCCGCGGTCGACGACCTGTTCTCGCGCGGCGGGATGTCGTCGATGCTGACCACGATCTGGCTCGTCCTGGGCGCCCTGAGCTTCGCAGCGATCGCCGAGAGCGCGGGCTTCCTCGACCGGCTGATCCGGCCGATCGTCGCCCGGGCGAAGACCGCCGGCCAGCTGATCGCGGCCGTGATCTTCACGGCGATCGGCCTGAACCTCGTCGCCGGCGACCAGTACGTCGCGATCGTCATGCCGAGCCGGGTCTACCGGGTGGCGTTCCGCCAGCGCGGCATCGCGCCCCGGATGCTGTCGCGGACCGTCGAGGACGCGGGCACCGTCACCTCGCCGCTCGTCCCCTGGAACAGCTGCGGGGCGTACATGGCGGGCGTCCTCGGCGTGCCGACAGCGGCCTACCTCCCCTTCTGCTTCTTCAACCTCCTCAGTCCGGTGATCTCGCTGATCTACGGGCTGACGGGCTTCCGGATCGAGCGGATCGAGGGATCGGGTGAAGCCGGGGCGGACCCGGCCGGCGACGTCGTCGCCCGCCCGCCCGATGCAGCCGAACCCGAGGGAGCGCGCGCATGACTGACGACTCGACGGCCCTGCCGCCGGCCGGCTCACAGCCGAAGAAGCGGGGGATCTCGCTCCCGTCGGCCTACACGATCCTGTTCATCCTCATCGTGGTCGTGGCGCTGCTCACCTGGATCATCCCGGCCGGCGCCTACGACCTCGACGCCGACGGCGCGCCGATCCCCGGGACGTACCACTCCGTGCCCCAGAACCCGGCGCGGATCGTCGTCGACACCCTCCTCGCGCCCATCAACGGGATGTACGGGATCGAGGGCGAGGACGGCAGCATCTCCGTCTACAACTCGGGCGAGCT
>DATBGP010000207.1:0-4321 GCA_036557925.1 Candidatus Limnocylindrales bacterium
AGCCACGCCCGCTCGTAGTTCACGCCCTCCTCGCCCTGCAGCTCGAGATCGCGCTGGTGCGCCTCGAGGAGCTGCTGGCGGGTGACGCCGACGAAGCCGTTGTGAATGTCCATGAACGTCGCCATCGTGTTCCTCCCGGAAACGGTGTTCCCCCGATCGACGGGTGCCGATCTCTGGCGTCACGATCCCTTCCGGCGACTCGTCGGTCATCGGTCGTTCGCCCGATGGGCGGTCCCTACGTCGACCGAGCCGCCTCGTCGAGTCGGTCGCGCGCGGCGCGGATGGCGGCCTTGACTCGCGTCGGCGCCGTCCCGCCGATCACGTCGGCCGAGGCGAGAGAGCCTTCGACCGTGGCCGACGCGAGGAGCGCCGCCCCGATGCCATCCTGCCCGCCGAGCGTCCGGGCCGCCTCGTCGTCGGACGCCCGCAGCAGCTCCTCGATCGTGGCCGGCGGCATCCCCCCGAGCTCCCGGACGCCGTCACGCTCGGCGAGACCCACGAGCAACCCGACGACATGGTGGGCCGCCCGGAACGGAACGCCCCGCCGGACGATCGCGTCGGCCAGGGTCGTCGCCGTCGTGTAGCCGTCGCGCGCCGCCTCGGCCATCGCCTCCCGGTCGACTTGCAGCGTGGCGACCAGGCCGGTCATCACCCCGAGCGAGGCTTCGTACGTTGCCACCGCGTCGAACAGCGGCGGCTTGTCCTCCTGGAGGTCGCGCTGGTAGCTCAGCGGCAGGCCCTTCAGCAGCGTCAGGACGCCCGCGACCGCGGCGATCGCCCGCGACGATCGACCCCGGATCAGCTCGGCGGGATCGGGGTTCCGCTTGTTCGGCATCATCGAGCTGCCCGTCGAGTACGCCTCCGCGACCCGGACGAAGCCGAACCGCGGGTTCGACCACCACACGATCTCCTCGGTGAGCCGGCTCAGGTGGACCATCCCGAGGGCGACGGCAGCCAGCGTCTCGACGACGAAGTCGCGGTCACCGACGGCGTCGATCGAGTTCGCGGTGACGCCGTCGAAGCCGAGGTCCGCGGCCGTCGCCTCCCGGTCCAGCGGGTAGCCCGCCCCCGCGATCGCCCCGCTGCCGAGCGGGCTGACGTTCAGGCGCCGGCGTGCGTCGGCGAGCCGGCCGCGGTCGCGTTCCGCCATCTCGACCGAGGCGAGCAGATGGTGGCCGAACAGGATCGGCTGGGCCGGCTGGGTGTGGGTCGTGCCGGGCAGGACGGCGTCGCCGTCGCGCTCGGCGAGGCCGACGAGGGCGTCCTCGAAGGCGAGGAGGCGGGTGTCCAGCCGATCGATCGCCCGCCGCGTCCAGAGCCGGAGGTCCGTCGCGACCTGGTCGTTCCGGGACCGGCCGGTGTGGAGGCGGCCGGCCATCGGCCCGAGCCGCTCCGTCAGCGCCGACTCGAGGTTCAGGTGAACGTCCTCGAGCGCCGGATCCCATTGGACCTCGCCGGCCGCCACCGCCCGCCGCAGGTCCGCGAGGCCGGCCACGAGGGTCGTGACGTCGGCATCGGCGAGGACCCCGGCCCGGCCGAGCCCGCGGACGTGGGCGATCGAGCCGTCGAGGTCGTCGAGCGCCAGCTCGGCGTCGACGTCGATCGACCGGCCGAACGCCGCGGCCTCCGCGGCCGCGGCGCCGTCGCCGTCCGTCGATCCGAATCGCCCGCCCCACATCCGCATGGCGGCAATCATGCCGCGATCCGACATGGTCCCGCGGGACGATCCCCGCGAGCCGGCGCCGTCGACCTGCAACGTCGGTGCCGGCTGACGTGTTCCGTCCCGTGCGAGCCGGGCGGCCGGACCTTCCCATCGGCCGATTGGCACAGTACGCTAGGCCAACACGACGGACGAGCTTCGAGGACCCATGGCGACGCGCAGCACCCGACTCGACTGGCTGATCTTCATCGCCCTCGGCTTCTTCTGGGGCAGCAGCTACCTCTTCATCAAGATCGGCGTGGACCACGGCCTCGAGCCGTTCACCCTGATCATGTTCCGCCTGCTGATCGGCTTCGTCCTCCTCGCGACGGTCGTGGCGATCGCGCGCGAGCCGCTGCCCCGCGATCCGCGGTCCTACGGCCACCTCCTGGTCATGGGCACGATCAACATCGCGATCCCCTTCGCCCTGATCACGTTCGCCGAGCAGACGGTCGATTCGTCGCTGGCGTCGGTGATCAACAGCGCGGTCCCGCTCTTCGTCATCGTCCTGGCGGCGGTCTTCCTGCCCGGCGAGGCGATCACGGTCAACCGGCTCGTGGGCCTGCTCGTCGGCTTCGTGGGCGTCGCGATCCTCGTGGGCTTCGACGTGACGGATCTGAGCGCCGGCAATGCCGTCGGGGAGCTCGCCCTGATCGGCGCGACGATCTCGTACGCCGCCGGCAACGTCTACGCGAAGCGCAACATCCACGGCCTGCGGCCGATGATCCCGGCGCTCTTCCAGGTCTTCTTCGGCCTGCTGATCACCGGGACGCTGGCGTTCGCGACGGAGCATCCGCTGACGGTCGACTGGGTGCCCGAAGCCGTGCTCGCGGTCTTCTGGCTCGGGCTCTTCGGCTCCGGGCTCGCCTATCTCAGCTACTTCCGGATCCTCCAGCGCTGGGGGGCGACGCGCACCTCGCTCGTCGCCTACCTCCTGCCGGTGTGGGGCATCGCCCTCGGGGCGATCGTCCTCGGCGAGCCGATCCAGGCGACGATGCTCGCCGGGACGGCCCTGATCATCGGCGGAATCGCCCTCGTGAACTCGCGATACGGGGCGCGTCCCGTGTTCTCCCGCCGGGACGCGACCCCGCCGGGGCCGGTGACGCCGCCGGCGCCCGCACCGGAAGCGCGCACGAGCTGAGCGTCAGCCGGGGCCGTCGAGCTCCGCGACGATGGTGACCGGGCTGCCGTCTGCGCCCTCCACGAAGAGCGGCCACGCGTGGACGCGCGTCGCGCGCGCGGCCTCGGCGACCATCCGGACGTCCTCGTAGATCAGCAGGAAGCGGCCGTCCGACCGGCCGACGCCCATGAGCAGGTGATGGGTCTCGATCGAGGCCGGGATGTCCCATGGCGCCCCGATCGAGATCGCATCCGTCGCGATCGCGCGGAGCCGCGGGCGCTCGACGAGCCAGGCGGCGCCGTCGGGGGCAAGCATCGGGCCGACCTCCGCGTAGCGTCGCGGATCGGTGTCGCGGTTGGCGGACCAGCCGGTCCGGATGAAGAGGAGGTCGGCGACCGCCGCGATCTCCGCGTGCGGCTCCAGGTCGGCTCGGCCGATCGCCCGGCGCTCGCCGGCGGGGACGTCGATCAGCCGCGGACGATCGAACGTGAACGTCTCGATCGGGAGCTGCCACGCCGCGAGCCCGTCGGGATTGAAGTGCCACGGCGTGTCGACGTGCGTCCCCGAGTGCGAGAAGAGATGGAGCACGGTGGTGTTGGCGGCGTCCCCGCGCTCGATCGCCTCGAACGCCTCCGTCCCCGCGGCCGGCGGGTTGCCCGGCCAGACCGGGGCGTCGGCCCGGAGCGGCCACGACAGGACGACGAGCCGTCTCACGACGTGAGGGCGGCCGGCGCGCCCGGATGGACGCGACCGCCCGTGCGCGAGGCCTCGTCGATCGCCGCCATCAGGACCACGGTCCGCCGGCCGTCGTCGCCGGTCACGGCCGGCGGCCGCCCGTCGCGGATCGCCGCCACGACGTCACGGAGCTGGACCTCGTGGAAGTGCGTCGCGAGATCGAGACCCTCGACCTCGGCCGCGTCCTCGCGGGTCCACCGTTCCGGCCGGTCCTCCTCACCGGGGATCGTCCAGAGGTCGGTCGTCGCGAGGCTCGGCGGCGTGACCCCCGCCACGAAGATCGACCCACGGTCGGTCTCGACGCCCACCGACCAGCCGTCGGAGCCGTGGACGTGGATGCGGGCATGGAGCCCCGGCCGCTGCGAGTTGCTCGCGACGATCGAGCCAACCGCGCCGCTGCCGAACCGGACGATCGCCACGGCGGTGTCCTCCACCTCGATCCCGGGATGGTTGACGTTGGCCGTCCAGCCGTCGACGTCGATCGCCTCGTCCAGGAACCAGCAGGCGAGGTCGAGCTGGTGGACCGCCTGGTTCACGAGGACGCCGCCGCCCTCGCCAGCCAGCGTGCCTCGCCAGGCATCCATCGCGTAGTACTCCGGCCCGCGCCAGCCGAGCACCTCCACGGTGCCGAGCGCCGGACGCCCGATCCGGCCATGGTCGATCGCGTCCTTCACGCGCCGGACCGCCGGGTACCAGCGGCGCTGGCTCACGACGGACAGGAGGACGCCGGCGCGGCTGGCGGCTGCGATCATCGCGTCGCACTCGTC
>DATBGP010000208.1:0-5589 GCA_036557925.1 Candidatus Limnocylindrales bacterium
TCGCGTTGGGGGTCCAACGCGCCTCCGACGACGACACGACCGCATCGATCGAGACGTCGGCGATCGGTCAGTCGCCTGATGCCGCCGATCGGCGAGCCGCAGCCCTGGCCGACACGGCGCGGACGAGCCGGCCGCTTGTCGCGGCGATCCCGGCCGGATGGACGGATCGTCCGACGACCGTCGTGCCCACGCCCAAGCCCAGCGCCGTCTCCAAGCAGAAGGCCGCGAACCGCAGCTCGGCCAAGATATCGACGTTCCGGGGCCGCAACCATGTCTGGATCCCGGCACTCGGCATCAACCGGTCGGTCGCGGGCTATTCCTGCTCATCGGGGTACTACCCGGGCAACCGTGTGTATCGCTGGGGCTGCGCCGGCGGGAACAACGTCTACCTGTTCGGACACGCGTTCAGCGTGTTCAAGCCCCTCCACGACGCCTACGTCCGCGGCCGCCTGCGCAAAGGCATGAAGGTGTACTACGCGGGCGCGAGCGGCAAGGTCTCGACCTATGCCGTGTCGTGGTGGCGGCTCACGACCCCGGAAAAGGGAACGTGGGCGTATGCCGGGCTGTCCCGACCGAGCCTGACCCTCCAGACGTGCGTCGGGGCGCGCAGCCAGTACCGCTTGATCGTCCGGCTGGCGAAGGTCGGATAGGGTCCGCGGCGGGCGCGAAGGGCCGCGCTCAGACGACCCGAAGGTCCAGGATCTTCCGCGCGATCACGAGCCGCTGGACCTGGCTCGTCCCCTCCCCGATCTCGGTGAGCTTCGCGTCGCGCAGGTAGCGCTCGACCTTGTACTCGGTCACGTAGCCGTAGCCGCCGTGGACCTGGATCGCGGCGTTCGTCACCCGGCTCGAGACCTCCGAGGCGAAGAGCTTGGCCTGCGCGCCCGCGACGGTGTAGTCGCGGCCCTGGTCCTTGAGCCAGGCCGCCCGATAGACGAGTGCGCGGGCGGCCTCGATCTCGGTCGCCATGTCGGCGACGAGGAAGGCGACGCCTTGGAACGTCCCGATCGGCCGGCCGAACTGCTCGCGCTCCCGGCTGTACGCGGCCGCGGCCTCGTAGGCTCCCTGCGCGATCCCCAGGGCCATGGCTGCGATGCTGATCCGGCCGCCGTCGAGCACCTTGAGGAACGTCCGGAAGCCCTTGCCAAGCTCGCCGAGCAGGTTGGCGGCCGGGATCCGGGCATTGTCGAAGAGCAGCTCGCCCGTCGCCGACGCGTGCAGGCCGAGCTTGTCCTCCAGCCGGCCCACGGAGAACCCGGGCGTGTCCGCCGGGACGATGAAGGCGCTGATCTCGGCGTCGCCCTTCTCGGTCGTGCCGGTCCGCGCGGTGACGATGTACGTGCCGGCCTGGCCGGCGTTCGTGATGAAGCGCTTGCCGCCGTCGAGGACCCAGCTGTCGCCGTCCGGGGTCGACTCCCGGCGCGCCGTCGTCCGCGTCCCCCCGGCGTCCGAGCCCGCGCCCGGCTCGGTCAGCCCGTACGCGCCGATGACCCGGCCCGATGCGAGCGGCCGGAGGAACCGCTCCCTCTGCTCGGCGGTTCCCGCGATCATCAGCGGACCGCACCCCAGCGAGGTGTGGGCTGCGACGATGATGCCCAGGGAGCCCCAGACCCGGCTGATCTCCTCGACCGCGATCGCATAGGCGAGCGTGTCCATCCCGGCGCCGCCGTCCGCCTCGGCGACCGGGATCCCGAGCCAGCCCATCTCGCCGAGCCGCCGCACGACCTCCGACGGGAAGCGGTGGGCCGCCTCGTGCTCGTCGACGACCGGCGCCACCTCGGTCTCCATGTAGTCGCGGATCGTCGATCGGAGGAGGGCGTGCTCGGGCGAGAGGTCGAGGTCCATGACCCGAGCGTAGCACCGGGTCGGGCCGCCGACAGACGCCTCGAGCCGGAGGCGACATCGGCCCGGACCACCCGCCGACCACGCCCGAACCCGGCCGGTGCTAGCCTTCCGCGATGGACCAGGCCGGAGCCGACGCCAGCCGCGTCGGCCCAGTCCGGAGCGCGCAGCCGGTCGCGGCCTCCCCGGGCGCCTTGCGCCGGGAGATCCTCATCCGCCTGCGCCGCGACGGCGCCTCGACACCGGACCAGCTCGCGACCGCGATCGGTGCGAGCCGCACCGGCGTGCTCCAGCAGCTGCGGGCTCTCGAGGCGACGCATTTCGTCAGTCGCGAGACCGTCCGCCACGGCGTCGGGCGGCCGCGCCACCTCTACGACATCACCGACGACGCCCAGGAGCTCTTCCCGACCAACTACGACGGGCTGGCGGCCGGGCTGCTCGCGGCGATCGGCGCGGTCGGCGGCGACATGCTGATCGAGCAGATCTTCCAGGCCCGACGCCGACAGGCCGGCGAGCGCGTCCGCCAGCAGCTCGAGCTGCGGGTCGAGCCCGGCTCCTGCCTGTTCGACCAGGTGCGCGGGCTCGCCGAGATCCAGGACGAGCAGGGTTACCTCGCGTCGGCCGTCCTGGAACCCGACGGAACGATCCGCCTCCAGGAGCACAACTGCGCGATCCTCGACGTGGCCCGGAGCCAGCGGACGGCCTGCCAGGCCGAGCTCGACCTCTTCCGCGACGTGCTGGGGGTCGACGTGGTCCGCGAGACCCACATCGTCGCGGGTGATCGCTGCTGCACCTACCGGATCGCCGAGGCAGGTACCCTCCCGGGAGCGGGCGCGACCGATGGCTCGCTCAGCGGCGGCGGGTTCGAGGCGCCGGGCCTCTAGCCCCGCCGGCCTGTCGGCGTCAGGCCTCTTCGCGCTCCACGACCTCGCGCGACGCCGGCTCGAGCCGCGGCGGCGGCACGTCCGAGACGTTCGGCACGAACGACGCCGCGAGGGACGTGGCGGCCGCCTGCTCCTGGTCCTCCACCGTCAGGATCCCGAGCCGGCCCAGCGACGCCATCTCGTCGCGGATGTAGGTCTTCAGCATCTCCGGGCCGTCCGTGTTGATCGTGAAGCGGACCTCGTTGCGCCGGAGCGTGTCGAAGATCCAGCGGAACTCGTCCCAGCCGGACACGACGCGGGTGTTCAGGTTCGAGCTCGGGCAGATCTCGAGGACGATCCCCCGGTCCCGGATCATCGCCATCGCCCGGGGATCGTAGGCGGACTTCACGCCGTGCCCGATCCGGTCGGGCTCGAGCAGCTCCACGACCCGCGCCACCTCGTCGACCGGCCCGGCCTCACCGGTGTGGACCGTGAGCCCGAGGCCGAACTGGCGGGCCCGCCGGTACAGGCGGCGGTAGTCGGCGACGCGGAACGTGGCACTCTCCGGACCGGCGATGTCGATGCCGACGACGCCGCGATCCCGCCAGGCGATCGCCTTCTCGACGATGATCTCGTTGAGGTCGAACGGGAAGGCCCGGTCGAGGCAGAAGATCAGCCCCGGCTTCACCGGGTACTCGAGGCTCGCGCGGTCCATGCCGCGTGTCGCCGCCGCGATGATGTGGTCGAGGTCCTGCTCGCCGCCGCGGTTCCGCTTCATCGGGTTGAAGCGGAGCTCCGTGGTCGTGATGTTGTTCTTCCGGTAGGCCCCGCCGACGACCTCGTAGACCGCCCGCTCCACCGCGATCGGCGAGCTCTGGATCAGCTCCGTCCAGTGGAAGAGCTGGAGGTAGCCGTCGAAGCTCCGCGCCCGACGCTCGGACACGGTGATCATGTTCCGGAACTCCCAGTAGTCGCGGGTCGGGAGCTTGATCCCCTGGGCGTGGGCGATGCTCCACATGATCGCGGGGGTGACGGCCCCGCCGAGGTGGCAGTGGAGCTCGGCCAGCGGGACCTTGCGGGAGAGCAGACGCGCCATCGAGGCAGCATAGACGGGCGGCGCGACCGCCCGCTCGGCCCGGCCGGCCCGAGCGGCGTGGACCGCGGCGGGTAGGATGCCGCCATGGACCGCCGCCAGGCCCTCGCCGTGTTCCGCGCCGTGACCGCGATCATCGTCATCGTCGCGATCGCCTACCAGGTCAAGGTGATCGTCGACAGCGGTCTGTTCCGGCCGCTCCGGTTCTTCGCGTTCTTCACGATCCTGAGCAACCTGTTCGGCGCGGTCCTCTGGCTCTCCCTCGCCGCCCGCTGGCGCCGGACGCGGACCCGCCGCGACGACCTGCTCCGTGGCGCCGCGACGCTCTATCTCGTCGTCACGTTCGTCGTCGTCGTGCTGCTCCTGGGCGGCGCGGAGCTCAGCCTGTCCGACCAGCTCGTCGACTTCGTCGTCCACAAGCTGTTCCCGGTCCTCGTCGTGGTCGACTGGCTCCTCGACCCGCCCGAGACCGACCTGCGCATGCAGGACATCGCGCTCTGGCTGATCTTCCCGCTCATCTGGGTGATCCTGACCCTGGTCCGGGGCGCGGTCGACAGCTGGTACCCGTATCCGTTCCTCGATCCGGCCAACGGCGGATACCGGTCGGTCGCCTACCACGTGGCGGTGATCTTCGCGGGCTTCCTCGTCATCGCGGGCGCGATCGTGGCCCTCGGGGACTGGGGCCGCGACCGTCGCATCCGCGCTCAGCGCGGCGCACCGCCTTCGGGATCCGGTACCGCCGTCGCAGGCTAGGCGGACCTCGCCACCCGGGGCTCGGCGGCGGGCGCGAGGTCGTCCAGCAGCAGCTGCTCCCCGCCGGGCGGCAGCGGCGCGGCCGCCGGCAGGATCCGGACCCGTCGGCGGTCCGCGATCGCGAACCGGTCGCGCAGGTCGGCCACCTCGCGGCGAACGTGGTCGATCTCCGGCCGGCCCAGGTACGACCGGCCGCGATACAGGCGCTCGTAGCGGGGGACGAGCTCCGGCCAGTCCTGTCCGAGGTGCTCGAGGAAGTGCTCGCGCGTCCCGGGCCGGAGGTAGAGGAGGTTCGTCCAGATCGACGTCGCGCCCGCGTCCCGGGCGGCCCGGACGACATCCGCCAGGAGCTCCGGCCGGTCCGAGAGCCCGGGCAGGATCGGCGCCATCCCGACGCTCGCCTCGATGCCGGCGTCCACGAGCCTCCGCAGCGCCCGCAGACGCTGCCGGGGTGGCGCCGTGCCCGGCTCCGTCGCGGCAACGATCGTCGGATCGAGGGTGGGGACGGAGAACGTGACGGAGACGGACGTCCGACGGGCCGCCTCCACGAGGACGTCGACGTCGCGGACGATCATCGGGCCACGGGTGATGATCGAGAAGGGGTTGCGGGCCTCCGCCAGCGCCTCGATGGATCCGCGGGTGAGCCGGTAGCGACCCTCGGCCGGCTGGTACGGATCCGTCGCGCTGCCGATCGCGACCTGCTCGTGGTCCCAACGCGGCCGGGCGAGCTCCCGGCGGAGGACCTCGACGACGTTCGTCTTCACCCGGATCGACGTCCCGTACGGTCGTCGGACGGCCGATCCGCCCAGCGCTCGAACGCCCGGACGTAGCAGAACGTGCAGCGGTGGGCGCAGCCCATGTACGGGTTCAGCGACCATTTGAACGGCATGCCGCCGACCCTGTTCAGCGCCAAGCGACAGGGCTCCTCGCGATACTCCGCCCGCATGATTGACAGAATAGAACGGATGTTCGATCCTGTCGAGAGCCGCCGCGAGGAGCCCGCGGCGGAGACGGCTAGTGGCCCAGGGCGGCCTCGAT